>CAIXZI010000131.1 GCA_903923915.1 uncultured Bacteroidota bacterium | reverse complement strand
TAAATTTATTTTTCCATCTTCAACCGGACAAGGAAAAACATATTGACGGGTAAGCAATCCAAACTTAGGAATTAAAACTTCTACAAACGAATAACCTAAACCATGTACGTGTATATCTATGTGAGCCCGCATCATATTAGCTTTGCCAATAAAACCAGCATCTCGGCTAAACGCATATTTAGCGTTTAAGTAAGGGCCTTCAGCTTTCAATTCACTTAATTCTTCAACATCTGTATATTTATGTACTACGGCAAAATGCCCAATGTCCACACTATTCTCTGTTGTTTCTTGTGGATGACTATTCAGTAAAAAATCTGTTGTATAAATTTCACTCCAATTTTCATCATCAGTATCAGGCACTTCCCAATTGGGCAGTTCATTTTTTACATGATTCCAAATAATAATAAAACCGTTTTTTTCTCTAATGTTATATGTTTTTAAAACTGCTTTTGCAGGAGGCTTACTATCGTAACCGGTTTTGGTACAAGTGCCTTCGGTATCAAAACAAAAATAATGAAACGGGCAACGAATGGTTTCGCCTTGCACGTCGCCGCCATGACCAAAATGTGCGCCCATATGCGGGCAATACGCATTAACGACACAAGCCTTGCCACTTTCTGTACGAAAAGCAACTACATCTTGTCCGGCAAATTTTTTAGTAATAAGTTGTCCGTTTTTTAATTCATCAGACCTAAGCAAAACAAACCACCCCGTAGGAAAAGGAAATAGTTTTTTAGGAGTAGGGTAGGCTAACATTCAAATAAAAAAAATAGCTACACAAACATCATAATTGGATTTTCTAAAAAGCCTTTTAGCGTTTGCATAAAAGCTGCACCCGTTGCTCCATCTACTGTTCTATGGTCGCAACTCAAAGTTATCTTCATAGTGTTACCCGGCACAACCATATTGTTTTTTACAACAGGTACTTGACGGATGCCACCCACCGCTAAAATACAAGACTCAGGACTATTGATAATAGATGTAAACTCATCTATACCAAACATACCAAGGTTAGAAACTGTAAATGTGTTTCCTTCCCAATCAGATGGTTGTAATTTTTTATCTTTTGCTTTTTTACCAAACTCTTTTGCCTCGGCAGAGATTTGAGATAAGTTTTTTCCATCAGCAAAACGGATAACAGGAACAAGTAATCCATCTTCAACTGCTACAGCCATACCAATATGTATGTGGTTATTGTAACGAATTTTATCGCCTAACCAACTTGAATTTACTTTTGGATGTTTGCGTAATGCCGATGCACAAGCTTTTATAACAAGATCATTATAAGATATTTTTGCTTCGCCATTTTTTTCAGCAGCTTTATTGATAGCCTCGCGAGCGCTGATAGCATTTTCCATATCACACTCAACGGTTAAGTAAAAATGTGGTGCACCGTTTTTGCTTTCAACCAAACGACGTGCAATAGTTTTACGCATTTGTGAAACAGGAACCTCCGTAAAACTTTCTGTACCTACAAAAGTTGAGGCAGCACTTCTGCCCGTAGAAGGATTATAAAACTCAATATCTTTTTTAATGATTCGTCCGCCATCGCCACTACCATGAACTACAGCAATATCGATGCCTTTATCTTTTGCAATTTTTTTAGCAAGAGGCGATGCAATAACTCTTCCGTCTGTAGCTGCTGTATACTGAATAACAGGTGTTGTTGTTTTTGGTGGAGCAGAAGCTGATGTGTTTGATGCTGCAGCTTCTTGCTTAATTGGTTCTGCAACAGGAACTGCTGTTGCACCTTGCGCTTTTTCTTGCTCTACAATAGCTTTAATGTCTTCATCACCTTTACCAATAATAGCTAATAGCGAATTAATTTCAACTGGTTTGCCTGCTTCAGTACCTTGGTACAATAATACACCATCAAAAAAAGATTCGAACTCCATGGTAGCTTTATCGGTTTCGATATCAGCTAACAGTTCACCATTCTTTACTTTATCGCCTACTTTTTTATGCCATTTAGCTACTACGCCTTGCGTCATAGTATCACTAAGTTTTGGCATGCGCACAATATTTATAGTAGCAGGAATTTCAACTTTTTTTGTTTCAGCTGTAGGTTTAGCTGTTTCTTTAACCGCTCCATTTGTAGCAGCCGCAACAGGCTCTGCTTTTTGGGTGTCTGCTGCGGGGGCAGGTGTACTAGCTCCATTAATAATTTTAGAAATATCTTCGCCTTCTTTCCCGATAACCGCAATTAGTGCGTCAATAGCAACAGGTTTGCCTGCCTCAGCACCAATGTATAGTAATGTACCATCGTAAAAAGATTCAAATTCCATAGTGGCTTTATCTGTTTCGATATCAGCAATAATTTCGCCGTTCTTAACTTTATCGCCCACCTTTTTATGCCATTTAGCTACTACACCTTCAGTCATAGTATCGCTTAATTTGGGCATTTTAATAATTTCAGCCATGTCTTTAATTTTTTTGCCGCAGATTTCGCTGATGTTCGCAGATTTTATTTTTTTATCTGTGTTAATCTGTGTAATCAGTGGCTGTTTTTTATTCTTTTATAAAAGGATAATCATTTTGAACATACACATCATGATACAATTCTTCTGCCGCAGGATATGGAGATTCTTCTGCAAAAGCAATTGACTCTTCAACAATGGCTTTAATTTTTGCTTCCATTGCTTCGATGCCTTTGTCATCAATCCATTTATTTTTTTTCAGCGTTTCAATAACTTTATCAATAGGATCTTGATGTTTGTATTCTTCTACTTCATCTTTACTGCGATAGGTTTGAGGATCGCTCATACTATGTCCGCGGTAACGATATGTTTTCATTTCTAATAAAGTTGGCCCATCACCTCTGCGTGCACGAGCAGCAGCTTCTTCCATAGCTTCATGCACGGCTTCAACTGTCATGCCATCAACTGGTTTTGAAGGCATATCAAAGCCTAAACCAAGTTTCCATAAATCGTGTACATTGCTGGTACGTTCTACTGAAGTACCCATAGCGTAATGATTATTTTCAATGATAAAAATTACAGGTAATTTCCATGTCATAGCCATGTTAAAGGCTTCGTGCAATGCACCCTGACGGACAGCACCATCGCCCATTGAGCAAACGCATAAATTATCAGTTCCTAAATATTTTTCGGCAAAAGCTAAACCAGCACCCAATGGAACCTGTCCACCAACAATACCATGCCCGCCAACAAAATTATGTTCTTTACTAAAAATATGCATAGAGCCACCTTTGCCTTTTGAGCAACCGGTAATTTTTGCATACAATTCTGCCATTACATATTTTGGGTGAAGCCCTAATGCAATAGGATGTGCATGATCGCGATATGCTGTAATGTGTTTATCATCTTTGCGAGTAGAGCTTACAGTGCCTGCTACAATGGCTTCCTGGCCGTTATATAAATGACAAAAACCTTTTATTTTTTGCATAGTATAAAGCTGCCCTGTTCGTTCTTCAAAGCGACGCATAAGCAACATGCTCTCGTACCAGGTTAAATAATTTTCTTTTGTAAACTTTAACTTCTTATCTGTTTTCTCTGCTGTTTTAGCCATTTTGTAAAAATTACATCCTACAAAAATAGCAAAAATACGATTGGATATACCTGTTAAACCTACCCAAAAAGAGGCAATTTTTAACGTTTTTAAAACTTCAAACTTATTACCAAAAGGTCATCTGGTTGTGATTTATACTTTTTGAGCAGTTTTAAAAATGAAACTACCGGCAACGATTTTATTTTTATATTTTTATACTTGATGTTTTCTCCTAATTATCATAAGTTAATATACCTGTTTTGTTTAAGTAATTTTATACAAATAAGTTTAGGGTTTAGTCAGAATAATAGAGAGGTTGTTGTTAAACGAAGCCTTGCCATTGAATGCCAATATCCAAATTATGAACTCAGTATTTGTAATTATGGCTTACTAATACCTAAAGATATACCAGGTAAACAAACCATATTGGAATATAAATACCCTGGGTTAAAACCCCATCATTTTAATAAAAACGAAAATGGCGAATATTATTTAGTATGGGAAAGCATTGGCTTTACTGCCTTGAAGACTGCAAATTTAGAAGTAGCCTTGAAAATTAAATTATATAAATATGACTTAGAAACTGCTAAAAAGTATCCAATAATAAATAGAGCTGATGTGGATACTAACCTTTATCTTAAAGATGAAGAAAATTTCAGATTTAAAAAAAAGAACATTCAAGAAGCTGCCTCCGTTATAAATGGCGGTGATAGAGAGGAAATTGCAAAAGTAATTTTTAATTATGTGATTCGTAGTTTAGATTATCACATTTTTTTTGATCAGGATAGAGGTGCAAAAAAAGCACTTAAAGATGGTAAAGGAGATTGTACCGAATATTCTGAACTAATGGTAACCTTGTGCAGAGCTAAAAAAATCCCAGCAAGAATTGTTATGGGTTTAATACCATTAAGTAACGGACATGTTGGATATCACAATTGGGTAGAAGTTTATTTTGATAAATATGGATGGGTGGCCTTTGACCCAACATGGGCGGATAAATTAAATGCCACTACCACTTTTTATTCTATGAAAAATACATATGTGCAATTAAGTTATAAGCGCCATAATAAAACGGTTATTAGCCCATGCAGCGAGGCAGATATACCTATAAAAATAACACTTAAAGATACTTGTACAGATTTAACAGAAAATATTGCTTTTAAATCAAAAAGAATGTATGATTATTATGCAAGTTACCAGTTAGAAAAAGCAAGTTTATTGTTAGATACACTTATTGGGTTAGAGCCAAATAATTTCTCGTTTTCGGAGTTTAAAGGCGTGGTTAATGCACGACAGGCAAATTATAATTTGGCTTATCAATATTTAAAAAATGCAATTAAAATCGCTAAAACTTCTAGAGAAAAAGCAGAATGCCTTTATGGATTTTCTAATTATTATGCCCTTAAAGCAGAAGCTGATAGCGCTATAACATATCTGCAAGAATCTATTAACCAAGGCTTTCATAATTACAAACAGTTAGCAAATGATAGTGATTTTTATAGGATTAAAAACTATCCTCCTTTTATAAAAATTAAGAATGAATTAAAACTTCAAATTGAAAAACAATCTGATAAAAAAGATTAATAGGGTGCTTCGGCAGTTATATCTTGAGGCCAATAACTAAAAGGTCATCAGTTTGATGTTCATCTTGCTTCCAGTTATTGTGAGCATATTCTAAAAAAGAACCTTGTTCATCCATGCTCATATCTTGTATACTTATCAGCATTTCGTAGAAATTTTTACGATTAAATTTCTTGCCACGCTCGCCACCAAACTGATCGGCGTAACCATCAGAAAACATGTAAAGTGTATCGTTAGTTTGTAAATCAAACTCATGCACATCAAACTTTTTCTCTACTCCACCATACAAACCAATTGGGTATTTGCTGGCTTTGTATTCAATAATTTTACCATCACGTATTACAACCAACGGACGAAAAGCTCCCGAGAATTTTATTTTTTTGGTATCTAAATCCATTTCAATTAAAGCTATATCCATCCCATCGGCAGCGCCTTCGGTAAGCAAGGCCGATTGCAATTCTTCATCTAAAGCCAAAAGTATTTCAGCTGGGTTTTCCAGGTTTCTTTTTACAATAGTAGTACGCAATAAACCATTTGCTATAACCGACATTAATGCGCCAGGCACACCGTGACCAGTGCAGTCTATAGCGGCTACATATAATTTATTTTCTTTTTTATAGTACCAGTATAAATCGCCACTAACAATGTCTTTTGGTTGATAATAAATAAACGAATCGCTTATATGCTCCGATAAACCTTCGGGCTTTGCCAAAATACTTTTTTGTATGCGTTGCGCATAGGCAATACTATCCAGCATTTCTGAATTTTTTACCTGAAGCTCTTTTATTTTTTTATCCAATAAATCTTCAGCACGCTTACGCTCGGTTATATCATAACCAATACCAACCAAACTGACGTCTTCGGCCATGTTACTGTTCCACACAATTGTTTTCTTTTCGCCTTTGGCTGTAAATACATCACGCTCAAAAACAGGTATTTTAATTTTATCTGATTTTTCTATAACCGAAAGTATTTGATGTTTAACCAACAAGCCTTCTTCGGCAGATGCTCGAGGCAAATTCCACCAGCCATTACCTAATAATTCAGAAGTTTCAAAACCCAGCAATCGTTGTACGGATGGACTTGTATAACTAACTTCTCCTTTAGGGTCTATAACCACTATGAGGGTGTTTAAATTTTGAAGTATGGCTTCACCAATGGCGTTCATGATAATTTTGATTAAATGTTTGTGTGATTAAAAAAGAACAATAAGCTTGAAATTCTTAGCAGCAGACCTGCATAGGAATATAACGGCGCGTAAGGCCGTAAATGGTAATAATGTGCTTATTGATTGTCATGATTCGCGACAAATGTAGAAATTTTTTTTTTAAAAATATACTTACTCTTTATTTTTAGAATCTATACAGATGGTTACAGGCCCATCATTAACAAGCGAAACCTGCATATCTGCGCCAAAAACACCTGTTTTTATTGGGTTTTGATAAAGATTAGATAATGTAGAAATAAAGTTTTCATAAAGTGGAATAGCAATTTCCGGCTTTGCGGATTTTATATAGGATGGGCGATTGCCTTTTTTGGTTGAAGCATACAAAGTAAACTGACTGATTACTAAAATTTCTCCATCAACATCTTTAACGCTGAGATTCATTTTGCCTTCGTTATCAGCAAAAATACGTAGGTCAATAATTTTTTTGCAAAGCCAATCAATATCTTCTACATTATCAGTTTCTTCAATACCTACAAGAATTAACAAGCCTTTTTCTATGGATGAAAAAAGTTTATTCTCAATACTTACACTTGCATTTTGTACTCTTTGAATAACTATACGCATAAGGCAAATATAGTTTTTGTAATAGAAATTAAGTAATTTTACTTAGCCAAATTATGAAAAGTAAAAGC
Organism: uncultured Bacteroidota bacterium; assembly: GCA_903923915.1. Taxonomy (GTDB): domain Bacteria; phylum Bacteroidota; class Bacteroidia; order B-17B0; family Aurantibacillaceae; genus PALSA-968. The sequence continues at coordinate 219 of CAIXZI010000131.1, read as the reverse complement.
ATACAACAAGCCTTAGAAAATGAGCGAAAAGATATATCTCAGCAAGATGCCTTGTTGCAGGAAGCTGAGCAAATTTTAATTAAAAGCCGTCTATCAGAAAAAAATATACTTTATAATTTAAAATTCTATAATTCTTCTTTCGAGTTTTTAGATGATGATGAAATAGCGAAAGAAAATATATTTACACAAGCACAAATAAAAAACTTGAGTAAAAAATTG
>CAIXZI010000130.1 GCA_903923915.1 uncultured Bacteroidota bacterium | reverse complement strand
CTCTTTGGCTGATAATTTCATTACCTAACAAATCAATCAATTTCATATTTACAGGAACAGATGTAGTTGTATTATAAACAATTTCAGTTTCTGTTACTGCCGGATTTGGATATAGGTTTAAACCGTTTTCTGAAAAATAATTTTTAATTCCGGTTTCTAAAGTATCTCTATTGGTATTTAATGTAAGATTATCTATGCAGAAAAATGCAGGTGTATTCATTCCATACATACCATTTTGTGTTGAATGAAGTGCAAACGTTAAACTATCAACATTACCCAACGACGAAAGACTAATCCACATCCAGTTTTGTAAAGCATAATTTTGAGTAGTATCAGCATATCTATAATCAGATAAATAAATTTCTGCGCTATCGTTAGATAAATTACCATGAAAATATTTTTTAACGGTAAGTTTAAACCAATCTTTATTATGGCCAGAAAATGCAGGAGATAAAAAATCTCCGTGCACAATGCTGTTATAGGCATAGGTATTATTACAGATATACATACCTGTAACAGTTTTGCCAATTAAACTATCTGTCATACGCAAGGTAAGTGTACCCGCAGTTGTACCCACAGCATATTTATTTGAATGATTATATCCATTATACGCAGCGCAACCATATAAATTATGATAATCGTGTGTTACAGTATCATTTACAGCACTGCAAGCCCATCCGGTTGACCAATAACCACCATAAGCAGTATCCCATTGCGAAGGGAAGTAAGCGTTGCTACTGGTAAAACCATTGCCACCTGTAGAATCGTTATAAACTGTTTGATGATTACTGGTTAACGTTACATTCTCAAAATCGCAAACAATGGTTGTTGTTCCAGTGTTTACTTGAGCAGATGTGGTTAAAACGCCTGCAAATAATGCAATAGCTAATAGTTGTTTTTTCATGTGTTTATTTTGTTTTTTAGGTGTTATTGTTTTTATTCGCTTTTTAATAGTTTTTTTTGTGCTCATGTATTCGCTTCGCTTGGCTGGGTTTATGATATTGAATAATTAACCCTGCTTTATAATTTCTTAGAGGCATACCGTATTGTGCCATACTTTGGTAATTTATGTTAAGTAGATTGTTTACTTCAGCAAAAATATTTAACGCAAAGTTTTTACACATAAAAGTACGTGCCACTCTTACATCTATTAATGAGTAAGGAGTTAAATAGCTGTAATTATCTGTGCTTAAATAACGATAACCTGTGTAAGTATAAGCTCCTCTCAATAAGAATTTTTTATATTCAACAGAAAGAATGGCAGAGCCCGAATATATAGGCACATAGGGCATTTGAAGATATTGATTATTATCTGGCAAAGAACTTGATAAAATATAATTAGTAAGTACGTTAAGCGTTGTTTTAACTATTTTATTTTTATAAGATACTTCTGTGTTGGTTTCTACCCCCCTACTCCAAACATGTAAAATATTTACCGGACTCCAGTTGCCATCTCTGCCCGGTTGCCACATAATCCAGTTATGAATATCGCGGCTAAAAACAGTGGCTGTAAAATTTAATGAAATATTTTTTACCTGATGTATTACTTGTAACGATGTTTCTTCACTATGACCTTGTTCGGGGTTTAAATTTATATTTCCACCCGGATTCCAATACAAATCATTTAGGGTTGGGTAACGATAAACCGTTCCGGCATTAGCTTTCCAGGCAAGCCAGTTAAAAATATGTAAGGTTGTTGTTACACCTGCTGTTGGTACAAATGTTTTTGAGTTAAATAATTCTTGTCTAGAGTAAACATTCACAATAAAAAAATTACGTTTACTATTCCAACT
>CAIXZI010000129.1 GCA_903923915.1 uncultured Bacteroidota bacterium | reverse complement strand
GGGAGAATAAACTAATATAGTTGCATATTAATTCTCATATCTCTATTTTTGGATTTTAATCAATATGGCAAAAGCAAAAAGCGCTAAAATTGTTGCTAATAGTAAACAAGAAATTTCTTCAAAACCTGAACCATCTAATAATACCTATTATTATATTGGTTTAGCAATTGTTTTGTGTTTAATATATATTATCCGTTCTAATTTTGTAAATATTCCCTTTGAACGCGATGAAGGAGGCTATGTTTACCTTGGAAATAGCCTTTTAAATGGAGGCATTACATTTAAAGATATATTGTCGCTTAGATTGGATGGGATTTTTTATGCTTATGCTGCTTTAATAAGCATTTTTGGGTATTCGGTCAAGGATATGCATATTGCTTTTTTAGTTTTAAATGTAGGCAGTACAATAATGTTGTTCTTTTTAACAAAAAAATTAAGTAATAATATGGGAGGTTTAGCCGCCGCCGCTTTTTTTTCTGTATTAGCAATGACTCCTAACGCATGCGGATTTACAGTTCAGTCTGAACACATTGTAGCTTTTTTTAGTATAGCTGGTTTTTTAGCTCTACTTCATTTTTTAGACCATAAAAAAATAGCTCTATTAATATTATCAGGTACTTTATTTTCTTTTGCATTTCAGATAAAGCAAACTGCTTTTTTTTATGGTTTATTTGCAGGCATTTTATTTGTTTACAAATGCTTTTTTGTTGATAAAATTGCCATAAAAAAAATCTTAGTTTATGTTGTCATATATGGGGTTTCTGTTGTAGCATCTATTGTTTTTGATTTATACATTGTATATAGAAATGGTGCTTGGGATGATTTTAATATTTGGTTTGTGGATATTAGAAAGGAATACACCTCTACAGTTTCTTTTGCTCAAGGATTAGAGTATTTAAAAATGGTGTTTGGAGCAATTTATACGTTTTATAAATTTTTCTGGGTAGCCTCATTTTTGGCAATGATTACTGTATTTTTTACCTCTATCCCAACATGGAAAAAATTAATGGTTGTAGGGTTAATGTTATCTGGTTTTTTAACAGTAACTCCGGGCTATCATTATTATGGGCATTATTTTCTACAATGGATTCCAGCGGTTAGTATTTGCGGAGCAATTTTTGTTTTTTCAATTCAAGATTTGCTTCAAAAAAAACTTAAATTAACTACAGCATCTACTTTAATTGCATTAAGTTTAGTTGTATTTCCAGTATATTCAAATCTTAGCACATTAAATAGTTATTATTTTAAACCAAATTATACACAAATTTTAAGGGCTGTTTATGGTAACAACCCCTTTCCTGAATCAAAGGTAATTGCGGATAAGCTTAATAGCATTATGAAAGAAGATGACCAAATAGCAATGTTTGGTACTGAGGTTCAGTTGTACGTTTATACAAATAAAAAATCTCCCTCTCGCTTTGTAGGATCTGGTGCTCTTTTGCAATTTGATATCCCGCAAGCAAAGGCTTGGCAACAGGAATTTATATCAGATGTTGAAAAAGTAGCGCCAAAATATTTAGTATTTTATTCTCATGCAATTTCATGGCTTGCAAACCCCAAAGTTGAAAACCTTATATTTCCTTGGTT
>CAIXZI010000128.1 GCA_903923915.1 uncultured Bacteroidota bacterium | reverse complement strand
TGCCCTTTGAATGGAAAGAAGAAAAAGAAGATTTTTTAATAAATACACTGAAACAATTTAGGTTTAAAGAGGGTTTTAATATCGAACTTCATAATTTTTCTTGCTTTGAACCTCGCGTATTATTTGTTGATGTAGTAAAAAATGAATTGCTAACTAAATTACAAAACGAATTAATGATTTTTGCGCAAAAGAATTTGAATTTACTTAATCAGGTAAATGATATGCGCGGATTTCATCCACATATTACTATTGCCTTTAGAGATTTGAAAAAGGAAAAATTCTATCAAGCTTTAGATTATTTTAAAAATCAAACATTTAATGCATCCTTTATTTCAAACAGTTTTTGTCTGCTAAAACATACGGGCAAAAAATGGCTAGTTAAAGAAGAAATATTTTTCAGTAGTTAAACCCAATAACTTTTTGTGTCAAAGAGCATAAGTCATTCTTATCCTGTCGAAGGATATGGGCAGGCAACGCACATGTTTCGACAAGCTCAACATAAACTAATCATTGTCTAAAAATTTCAATAAAAAAGCGGCGCAAATAAATTACGCCGCTTTTTAGTTTTTAATTTACTTCTTAAACTTAGTATCCAAAAACTTCTTTAAGTGTTAAGTATTTTACTTGTCCATATTTTTCAAGTGTTTTAGTATCTAATAATTCTTTTTTACCAACTATTAGTAAAGATAAAGGCACATTTTTTACATACGTTTGCTGAAATTTTTGCACATCAGCAAAGGTCATGGTTTGCACTTTATCAAAAACACTTTTTCTAACATCATAATTTAAACCAAGTCTGCGTGCAGTTTCAAAAGAAACCAATAAATCCATTTTAGTTAAACGTTCATTTCTGATTCCTGAAATAATGGCTTCTTTAGCCGATTCAAACATAACATCTGCTTTAGGCAAATCTTTAATTAAATCGTTCATACCTTGTAAAGCCTCACCCAACTTATCAGCCTGAGAACCAATATAAGTACTTACATAAAACGATTTGTTTTTTGTATTTGGCAACTTATAACTTCCACCAACCGAGTATGCTAAAGCTTTAGATTCTCGCAATTCCTGGAATAAAATAGACGACATGTTTCCGCCAAAATATTCGTTATACATTTTAATGCTGGCAATGTTAGCATCGCTAAAAAGTTCTCCTTTTCCAAGCATCATAATTTCTGCTTGTTTCATATCGTAATCAACAACATAAACCTGAGCGCCAGTTTTTTGCTCTGTCAGGTTTATAGCCGTAGTAGGTTTTACAAGTGTACCGCTAAAATGATTTTTTTGTAAAGCAGCCGTTGCATCACTTAAAGTAAGCGGACCATAATATAAAATGCGGTGTTCTGTTTTAGTTAAAGAATTTATTACACTAATTAAATCAGCCGCTTTTAATTGCTTTAAATCATTATCACTTAATACATTGGTAAACGGATTTTGCGCGCCGTACTTAGCATAATTAGATAATCCTTTTTGAAGGATAACTCCTTTGTTTAGTTTAGCATCTTCACGTTGCTTAATCATATCTCCAACCAAATTATTTAATGCTTCCTGGTTAGGTTGTACGCTAGCAAGTGTATGCTCAAACAAATCAAGAGCTTTGGTAAAATTATCACTTAAACCACTTAATGATAAAAAGGTTTGTTCTTCTCTAGATACTACATCAAACGAACAAGCTAATTTATAAAACTCTTCCTGCAACTGTGCTGGCGTGTACTTGCTTGTGCCCAAGTATTTTAAATACTCTAAAGCAATAGGCAGCATTTTATTATTATTGCTACCCATATCAAATGTGTAGTACAAATCAAATGTGGCGTTTTCTTTATTAGCATTATAAACTACAGATATTCCGTTAGATAAATTGGCTTTAGTAATATCTTTATTATAATCAATAAATACAGGTTGAATAGGTGCTGGTTTTTTTGCCATTAAATCTTTCAAGAAAATAGATTGATCTTCTCTATTAACTGTAACGGGGGTAATAACCGGCTTATCAACCTTTTGCATGTTTTTATCTTCGCCAGTATACTTATTAACTATCACATAATTGTCGTTTAAATTTTTCTTAGCAAAATCAATAATTTGCTGTTTAGTTATTTTAGATAAACGATCAATTAAACCAATATGATGCTCCCAAGTTTCATTAGATGTAAAAGCACTCATAATTTCATTAGCGCGAACTTGATTGTTTTCAAGACTTTTGGTAAGATTCAATTTTAAGTTTGATAAGTTGGCTTGTATCAACCAATCTTCAAATTTGCCATCCTTAATATTTTGAATTTGTTGCTTCATCAATTTCACAACTTCATCCAATTTTTGGTCTTGTTTAGGTTTTCCTGTAAAAGCAAGTACCGAGTAATCTGCCAATTCAAAATCAAAAGCTTGTGCTTCTAACACTTGTTGTTGCTGATTTAAATTAATATCCATTAACCCCGCTTTTCCGTTAGAAAGAATAAGTGCCAGTAGTTTTATCATATCAGCATCTGCTGTGTTTATGCCTCCTAAACGATAAGCAAACATTACATTTTCAGCATCCGGGCCATAAACCTCTTTTACAATTGGAGCAGTAATAGGTGCTTCGGGTGCAAAGGTAAAAGTTGGTACAGATTTAGTTTGCATGTAAGCAAATTTTTGCTCAACTTCTTTTATGGTTTTTTCAGGGTCAACATCTCCTGTAATAATAACTGCCATGTTGTTTGGCACATAATAGGTATTAAAATATTCCATAATTTTTTTCATGGAAGGATTTTTTAAATGGTCTATAGTACCAATGGTTGTTTGAGTTCCGTATGTATGATGTTGAAATAAGCCTTCAAATAAGGCTTCAAAAACTTTAGAGCCATCACTATCTAAACCACGATTTTTTTCTTCATATACAGCTTCTAACTCGGTATGAAATAAACGCAATACGGGTTTTCGGTAACGTTCTGCTTCTAATGCTAACCAATTTTCAATTTCATTGCTTGGCACATCGTTAACATAAACCGTTTGTTCAAAAGACGTAAAAGCATTGGTACCCTTTAAACCCATACTGCTGCATAGTTTATCATACTCATTGGCAATAGCAAATGTAGCAGCCACACCACTTAAGCTATCTATTTGATGATAGATTTTTTTACGTGTTGCTTCATCTTTTGTTTTGCGATACACTTCGTATTTATCTGAAATAGCTCCAATTAATGGCTCTTCTTTTGCATAATCTTTAGTACCTAATTTATCGGTTCCTTTAAAAAGCATGTGCTCTAAATAGTGAGCCAAACCGGTTGCATCATGCGGGTCGTTTTTACTTCCCGCTTTAGTGGCAGTCATTGTAAACACACGCGGAGCATCTTTATAAACGCTCATAAACACGGTTAAACCATTTTTTAATTTATACTCTTTTAATTTAAACGGATCATTTGGATACGTTTTAGCTGTTTGAGCTGTGCCAACAACAATGGCTAACGAAAGCGTTGCCGATGCAAGAAGTTTTTTAGTAATCATACTTTAAATTTATGAAGCTAAGGTATAAATATTTTTATGCTGAGATATACCAATTTTATGAACGGTATTTTGCTCATTTTTTAGGTAGTTTGGGCATTCCGGCAGCTTGCAATAAATGCTTTTGCATGCAGTGAAACCATTATAAAAACTAAAATAAGGAGCTAATACCTAACGTAAATACAGCACTTTATAAAGGTTGCTTTTACTTGTGATTATACATTTTGATTAGAAAATGTAATCAAAAACGTACTTCCATTTTGATTTAAATATTCCAGTTTTCCATCAATCTGTTCAATTAACGAAGTAATTAAACTCATACCCATACTGGTAGCTTGTAATTGCTTGCTATCCATGCCTATACCCGTATCTGAAACGTAAAAAAGAATTTGTTTATCTACTATAACTTTTAACCCAACTTCAATTTTACCTTTGCCATTATTTTTGAAAGCATGTTTAAAAGCATTGGTAATAAGCTCATTTAAAATAAGCGCACAAGGTATCGCCGTTTTTATATCCAGAAATACCGCTGTAGTTTTTTCTATTATCTCAATATTAGGGTTTGTTTGGTAACTTTTAACCAAGTAAGAACAGAAATTATTAATGTATTGAGCAAACTCTATTTGTGCAAAAGATTTATTTTGGTATAGTTGATTATGTATCAATGCCATCGAATATATCCTATCTTTAGTTTCTTCAAAAATTATTTTACTTTCATCATCCTTTAAATTTTCAATCTGAAGGTTAATAAGTGCGGATATTATAGCCAAGTTATTTTTTACACGGTGGTGTATTTCTCCAAGCAACAACTCCTTTTCTTTTAAGGCTGTTTTAGCAAATTTTTCTGCTGTTTGCCGCACGGCTATTTCTTTAGCCATTTCAAGGTTTTTGGCCAGTAATAAATGATTTATTTTTTCATTATTTAACAAAAAATATAAGCATAACGTAATAAGAATAGTTATGGCAAATATAAAATTTGTCATATATAAAAATTCCAACTCTGATTTGTCTAGCTGAATAAAGCTTATCTTATAATATTTTTTTATAAAAATTAACACAAGAAAGTTTATTAGGTACGTAATCATCGAAATAAAAATAATGCGCTTTCCTTTTCCATGAAATAGCGACAATATAATTAACGGCGATGTAAATAAATAAAGGTGAATACCTGAATTAAACCCAAGATAAATTGAAAAAAAAGCAACGCAATAATTTGTATTAAACAATAATAAAATGCTAGATACAAGATGCTTTTTTAAGTGATTAGAAAAAATAGCAAGTGCAAATATTACAATGGCAAATGATATTGCAACAAGAGGGAGGTATAAGGCTTTAACCAAGAAAAAACAAAAGTAAAATGTAGAAAAAAACACACAGAGTAAAGCTAATCTTTTACATTTTTTAAGTATATCAGAAAAAGTAAGTGTTTGCTCTTCATCAACCCCCGCTCTAATAATCTTACTCCACACTTTTGTAATCTGCATAACAGGATGAAGTTAAAATAAAAATTCTATTTTTAAAATAGATTTAATACCCTAAGTTAGGGCCAAGCCAACGCTCTGCCTTATCTAAGCTCATGCCTTTACGTTTTGCATAATCTTCAACCTGGTCTTTTGCAATTTTACCAATACCAAAATAATGCGATTGCGAATGCGCGAAATACAAACCACTTACAGCCGCTGTAGGAACCATGGCCATGCTTTCGGTTAATATCATGCCTGTATTTTTTTCTACATCTAATAATTTCCAGATGATAGGTTTCTCTGTATGATCAGGCTGCGCAGGGTAACCCGGTGCCGGACGAATACCTGCATATTCTTCCTTAATTAAATCTTCGGTATTTAAATTTTCATCTTTTGCGTAGCCCCATAATTCGGTACGCACTTTTTTATGCATCAATTCTGCAAAGGCCTCTGCAAGCCTATCTGCTAATGCTTTTAGCATAATAGCCGAATAATCATCATGGTCTTTTTCAAACTTAGCAACGTGTTCATCAATGCCAATACCTGTTGTTAGAGCAAAAGTTCCTATGTAATCTGCTTTGCCTTTTGGAGAAATGAAATCTGATAAAGCTGTATTAAATTGCCCGGCAGGTTTTTTAGTCTGCTGACGAATGGTATGAAATGTATGAATTGCTTTTTCTCTTTTTTCATCTGCATACACTTCAATATCATCTTGGGTTGCATTGGCAGGATAAATGCCGACAACAGCTTTTGCCGTTAACCATTTTTCTGCAATTATTTTCTTCAGCATGTTTTGAGCATCGTTAAACAACTTAGTTGCTTCTGCACCACGCGTTGGGTCTTTTAAAATTTTAGGATAAGACCCTTTCATTTCCCAGGAAATAAAGAAGGGCGTCCAATCTATGTACTCTACAATTTCAGTTAATGAATAATTATCAAAAACTTTATTACCAATGAATGAAGGCTTGGTGATTTCAGTTGTATTCCAATCAATAGCGAATTTATTTTTGCGAGCATCTGCAATAGAAATAAATTTATTTTGTCCTTGTGCATTTTTATTTTGTTCGCGCACACGGGCATAATCTTTATTTACACCTTCCATAAACTCAGCACGCAACTCTTCAGAAATAAGACTGCTGGCAACCGGAACCGATTTACTGGCATCGTTTACATGCACTACAGGTCCTGAATAATTTTGTGCAATTTTAACAGCGGTATGTACTTTTGATGTAGTTGCGCCACCAATTAATAATGGAGTTTTAAAGCCCAAACGTTCCATCTCTTTGGCTACATGCACCATTTCATCAAGTGATGGAGTAATTAACCCGCTTAAGCCAATAACATCAACATTATGTTTTTTAGCTTCTTCTAAAATTTTATCACAAGAAACCATTACACCTAAGTCAACAATTTCATAATTGTTACAGGCTAAAACAACACCCACAATATTTTTACCAATATCGTGTACATCACCTTTAACGGTTGCCATTAATATTTTACCTGCGTTGGTTCTTCCGTTACCAACAATACCCGCTAGTTTATTGGCATCTTTTTCTGCTTGTAAGTATGGTTCCAAATACGCAACAGCTTTTTTCATTACACGCGCGCTTTTTACAACTTGCGGTAAAAACATTTTTCCACTGCCAAATAAATCTCCTACTACATTCATTCCGTCCATTAAAGGACCTTCAATAACATGTAACGGACGACCTAATTTCACTCTGGCTTCTTCAGTATCAACATCAATATATTCAACTAAACCTTTTACTAAGGCATGGCTCAAACGCTCTTCTACTGTGCCTTTTCGCCATTGTTCGTCTTTCTCGGTTTTTTGTGCAGATACTCCTTTTAGTGTTTCAGCATGTTCAACCAATCGTTCGGTGGCATCATCTCTTCTGTCTAATAAAACATCTTCAACTAATTCTAATAATGTTTTATCAATATCATCATACACCTGCAATTGAGATGGATTAACGATACCCATATCCATTCCGTTTTTAACAGCGTGGTATAAAAATGCACCGTGAATAGCTTCGCGCACATGATCATTTCCTCTGAAAGAGAAAGATACGTTACTTACACCACCACTCACTTTTGCGTGAGGCAGATTTTCTTTTATCCATTTAGTTGCATTAAAAAAATCGAGTGCGTTTAAACGATGTTCTTCCATCCCAGTTGCGACAGGAAAAATATTAGGGTCGAAAATAATATCCTGCGGTGGGAAATTAACTTTATTTACCAATACATCATAAGCACGTTTGCAAATATCTATACGACGTTGATAGGTATCCGCTTGTCCCACTTCATCAAAAGCCATCACAATAACAGCAGCGCCATATTGTTTTATTTTATGTGCCTGTTCAATAAATTTTGCTTCGCCTTCTTTTAAGGAAATAGAATTTACAATGGCCTTACCTTGTACACATTTCAAGCCCGCTTCAATAACGCTCCATTTAGAAGAGTCAATCATGATAGGCACTTTACTAATATCAGGCTCAGATGCAATCAGGTTTAAGAATTTGGTCATCGCAGCTTCGCTATCCAACATACCTTCATCCATATTTACATCAATAACCTGTGCGCCGCCATCAACTTGGTCTTTAGCAATAGACAGAGCTTCTTCAAAATTTTCTTCTTTAATTAATCGTAAGAATTTTTTAGAACCGGTAACGTTTGTACGTTCGCCCACATTCATAAAATTACTTTCAGGACGAAGCGTTAATGGCTCCAAACCACTTAAGTGCATCAAGGTATCAGGCTCAGGTCTTTTTCGAGGCTTAGCTGTTTTAGCTAACTCGGCAATGCGTTGTATGTGCGCAGGCGTTGTTCCACAACAACCACCCACAATATTTAAAAATCCGGCTTGCAAAAAATCTTCTATCTGATGTCCCATGGTGTGAGCATCTTCATCGTATTCACCAAACTGATTAGGCAAACCCGCATTAGGATACGCACTTACATAAAAAGGTGCTTTGGTAGAAAGCTCTTCCAGATAGGGGCGCATATCTTTTGCACCCAGTGCACAATTTAAACCAACACTTAGCAAATCAACATGCGATACCGAATTTAAAAATGCTTCGGTTGTTTGCCCTGAAAGTGTCCGTCCACTGGCATCTGTAATAGTCCCAGAAACCATGACAGGAACTTTTTTATTTATCTTTTCAGCATAATTTTGAATAGCAAATAAAGCAGCCTTCGCATTCAGTGTATCAAAAATAGTTTCAATTAATAAAACATCTGCACCTCCATCAAGCAAACCACGCACTTGTTCGGTATAAGCTTCCACTAATTCATCAAAGGTAACCGCACGAAAACCGGGATCGTTTACATTGGGAGATAAGGATAATGTACGATTTGTTGGTCCGATTGCACCTGCTACAAAAGCAACCTCTCTGCCTTTTCCTTCGGGCGAAGCCAAAAATTCTTTGATGGCTTCTTTGGCAATTTTAGCCGATTCGTAGTTTAGTTCATACACCAAATCCTGCATATCGTAATCAGCCATAGCAATGGTGGTTCCGCTAAAGGTATTGGTTTCAATAATATCAGCACCTGCTTTTAAATATTCTTTATGAATGGTTTTAATAATCTCGGGCTGCGTAATAGAAAGCAAATCGTTGTTGCCTTTTACATCTTTATGAAAATCGGCAAAGCGTTTACCTCGGTAATCTTTTTCTTCCAGCTTGTATTGCTGAATCATGGTACCCATTGCACCGTCAATAACCAAAACTCTTTTTTCTAATTCTTTTCTAATATCTGCCATATCTATAAAATAAAAAATCCCTTCAAACTATCGTCAGAAGAGATTATATGAATTTCGTTACTCATTATCTAAACTGACTTATCTTTTCTGCATATAGCAAAACGAGTTGGCACCGGTTTTCCAAGGATATTATCCCTTTTAGTTGGTTGCCAAGGCTTCAAAGGGCGTATCCCTCAGCCTTTCTTGATAAGTTTGAAAAAGAACTAATGCAAAGATAATAAATTAATATTTGAGTAGCTTTACACATTGAAAAATTTATGAACGCTTTTTCAAAAACAATAT
>CAIXZI010000127.1 GCA_903923915.1 uncultured Bacteroidota bacterium | reverse complement strand
CAGACGTGTGCTCTTCCGATCTGGTTTAATGGAAATGAACGGTACCGAAATTTTTACTTTTGCCATGAAAGTAGTTCCTAAACTGGTACAAGAAACCTTACAAAAAAATAATATTACCTTAGATGAAATTGATTACGTAATCTTTCATCAGGCAAACTCATTTATGTTGGATATACTTCGCAGAAAAATAAAAATACCGAAAGAGAAATTTTTTAACAATATAATAGAAACTGGTAATACTGTAGCATCAACCATTCCTATCGCCTTAAAAAGTGCTTATGAACAAGGATTTATAAAGCGTGGTTCAACCATTTTGTTGGCAGGCTTTGGCTTAGGATACACTTGGGGAGCAACTGTAATTAAATTTTAAATTTATGATGAACATAGAAGAATTTACAAAAAATATTGAAGCCGAGTTTGAAGATATTACACCCGGCACAATTACGGCTACCACCAATTACCGTGATATACCGGGCTGGAGCAGTATGTACGCACTTATTATCATTGCCTTTGTAGATACGCATTTTGATGTTTCTTTAAGTGCCGATGATTTAAAAACATCACAAACCATTCAGGATTTGTATAAAATAGTGTTAGAAAAAACGCAAGCATAAGATGGCTTTATTTAAAACTAATAACGTTAGTATTAAAGGAATTTCGGCCTGTGTTCCTAAAGAAAAAATATGTACCAAAGATTACATTCATTTTAATGAATCTGAAAAAGAACTCTTTATAAAAAACGTAGGTATTATCGAACGCCGCGTGGCACCAGATAAAATCACTACTTCGGATATGTGCTTTGTAGCAACCGAAAAACTACTCAGCGAACTTAATTGGAACAAACAAGATATAGATTGTCTTATTTTTATTTCTCAATCGCCCGACCATTTTTTGCCTGCTACAAGTATAATCTTACAACATCGTTTAGGATTAGGTAAACATGTAATGGCTTTTGATATAAACTTAGGATGTTCGGGTTACATTTATGGTTTGCAATTATTATCTAATTTAATTTCTACCGGACAAATTAAAAAAGGCTTACTATTGGTTGGCGACAAATCAACCGTTTCAACACATATAGAAGATAAAAGCACCTATCCTTTATTTGGAGATGCAGGCTCAGCAACGGCTTTAGAGTTTGATGCAAATGCTGCACCCATTTATTTTAATTTGCAAAGTGATGGAAGCGGGGAGGAGGCTATTAAAATTTTAGATGGTGCTTCACGTAATATGGTAAGGCCAGATACTTTTGAAATTAAAGAAATTGAACCAGGTGTAAAGCGTAGTCGCAGGCATTTACAACTTCATGGTATAGATATTTTTAATTTTGCTTTAAGAGAAGTAGCCGCTAATATTAATCAGGTGTTTCAGTTTGCTGCTGTTGAGAAAGAAGCTATGGATTATTTTATTTTCCACCAAGCTAACAAATTAATTAACGAAAGCGTACGCAAAAAATTAAAGGTTTTAGAAAAAGAAAAAGTGCCTTATTCTATTGATTTATTTGGTAATACAAGCTCTGCATCTATTCCGTTAACAATGGTAACTAAGTTGAAAAATGAGTTAGAACATCAACATAAAAAAACATTGCTGGCAGGTTTTGGCGTTGGTTTTTCGTGGGGTTCATGTATTATTGATTTAAACGATATTGTTGTTTGCGATTTGATAGAAATGTAATGTGTTTTATTTAAAGTGATTTAATGGAATTTATAATTTATGAGAGAACATAAAGACTTTAAACGAAATCTTACTCGTAAACTTCGTTTTCAATATGGATTTTATCAAATAATGGATCATTTTTTTGGTAGAAAAAGATTCTTTTCAAAAGGCAGGAAAAAGTTTTACGAAGATGTTTTAGCAAGTTTGAAAAAACATGGCGAAGGAAAATTAATGCCCATTGAAAGAAGGAAAGATTTAAGTTTAGAAGAATTTAAAAATCATTATGTACGCAAAGGTATTCCGGTTATATTAGAAGGCGCAGCAAAAGATTGGGCTTGCGCACAAAAATGGTCGCTCGAGTATTTTAAAGAATTACATGGTAAAGATGAAATTGTTCT
>CAIXZI010000126.1 GCA_903923915.1 uncultured Bacteroidota bacterium | reverse complement strand
TGTGTATTTCCATTTCCTTTGGTTTAATAAGTTAAACTTAAGAAAATGTCCAATATGTTTTACGCTAATTCAGTACACTTTGGTTTGACACTAAACATATCGTCTTAAAACCTATGATATTAGAAAAGGTAAGAAATTTCCACTTAAGAATTATAATATCTTACCGATTATAAAAGTTCAAACTAACAATATGCTTGTGAGGTACTCACTTGCCGATTAGCCTAGTAAGGAGTAATGATTGAGTTTTAAATATCTGAATTATCCCATTTATTTAAAAAGGTCTTTAAAAAATCTGCTTTTGGTTAAATAATAGTTTATTTTGGAACATATGTCTATTTGAACAATGCTTGGCTGTTTTTGTTGGAGTTCCTACCATTAAATATAAAAAATTAAGTGAACAAGTGTCCTTTTGTAAACGGGAAAGTAGACCCCACCCCCTTTCCTTTTTTAATTATTTTTCAAAATTTCCAGTAGGTCTTCTTTTCGTACGGGTTTCTGTAAAAATGCAATGTGGCCTGTTTTTATAACCCTATTCATTGTAGCTTCTTCGCTATTTCCGGAAATAAATATTATCGAATTAAAATTATTTGATCTATTTAAAATAATGGCAGCATCTATGCCATCTATATTTCCTTCTGTTCTAATATCCATTAGAACATAGTCGGGATTTTTTGTTTTCACAATATTTATTGCTTCTTCGGCGCTTGAAGTTGAAGGAAGAACATGATATCCATTTTCTTTTAGATACGATTCTGTCAAATATGCAATCAGTTCGTTGTCTTCAACTATTAGTACTTTATTTTTCATTTGGAATTATTAGTTTGAAAGTTAAGCCATTTAAACTATTAATTTCGTTAACTGCCTTTAACTGCTTTGTAAATATGTTTATTAGTTTAAAACCTAATGATGTGGTTTGCTGGATATTTACTTCTGGTGGTATACCAGTTCCGTTATCTTTTACTATTATTTCAATAAATCCATTCTGTGATTTTAAGGAAATATTTATTTGACCTTCTTGGTTTTTTTTAAATGCATATTTATATGAATTTGTAATAACTTCGTTGATTATAAGTGCTATTGGTACCGCTGATTTATTGGACATATACACAGTTTCCATTTCGAAGGATACCGAAATGGTCGATGATATTTTGAAGAATCTAGATAAATAGTTTGCTAATTCTCTTATGTAACTTCCAATTTCAATTTTGGCAAAATCATCTGCTTTGTATAACTTCTCATGGATCATGGAAATTGCATATATTCTGTTTCTAACTTCTGTTAGTTGTATCTTCTGAACATCAAGTTGAGTTTTGCTTATTTGCATTTCTACCAAACCTACTACAAGAGCTAGATTGTTTTTTACACGGTGGTGAACTTCTCCTAACAGTGCATTTTTTTCAATTAATGAGTTTTCTAGTGCTATTTCTTGTTTCCTTTTTTCTGTAATATTCAAGCCAAAGCCGATAACATAGATTAATTTATTTTTTTTATCAAAAACAGGAGAGAATCTTCTTAAATGATACTCATAGGTGCCGTCTTTATTTTTTAGTTCATCAATAAACTCAGTGGCTATTTTTTTTTCGACGGCGTTACTAAATATTTCTCTTCTTTTTTCTGCGATTGACACATCTTTATTAAATTTATTGCAATAGTCAAAATCATTTTTGCCTATTAAGAACTTTCTTATTTCAGGATTTTTAACGGCTATCGGGTTTAAAAATAAATACTTATGGTTTTTATTAAAAATGGCAATGTCAACGGGTATGTTATTCAATATTCCTTCATAGAACTGTTTTTGATCTCTAACTTTTTGATAAACGTTTATCTTATCTGTAATTTCAAACCTGATTGAAATATAGCTTTCAATTTTTTCATTTATAAATTGAGGAATTATTGTGCTAGCCACCCAATAGTTACTGCCATCTTTTGCCTTGTTTTTTATTACCCCGGTCCATGTTTTACCAGCTGCTATAGTTCTCCAAAGTGAAACAAAGAAGGATTTCTTGTGAAAACCTGAATTTAATATTGAATGATTTTTCCCCAATAATTCTTCTTTACTATAGCCACTGATTTTGCAAAATCTATCATTAATGTGTGTTATTATTCCGCTTTTATTTGTTGTTGACACAATGGCTGCAGAATCTAGTGCTTTTTTATAGTTTTCAAGACTTGCTAGTGCAGATTTTAATTCTTTTTCTTTAAGTAAATCATCTGTTACATCTTTTATTACGTAAATAAATTTTTTGTTTTTTGAGTATTTATGTTTAACTGTTTTTCCTTGAAGAGTATATATTTTTTCTGAATTTTTTAATCTGACTTCTTCTAGAAATAAATTGTCACTTAAAATTTGTTGTTGGATAATATAATCTTTGATTTCTACTGATTTTTCAAAATATTTAAAAAATTGATCTGTTTTTAATGCGCTTGATTTTATACCGATTATGGCGCTAAGATTTTCAGAAATTGTTATAACATTAGTACTCTTGTTCCATGTAAAGTTACCAACCCCCACTAGTTGTTCGGCATAATTTAAATTATGAGTCAGTCTAATTATCTTTTTTGTTTTTTCAACTATTTCTTTTTTTTGATTGGCAATGTTTTTATCAAGTGCTTTATTAGCCTGTATAAGTTCTTCAGAGGTGTTTTTTAAAATTCTTTCAGAAGCCTCCAATTCTTTATCGTAATTTTCATACGCCTCATTGATTTTGTAAAAAAAGTGTTCTAAGTTTTTTGGAACGGAATTTACATCTTTAAAACTTGTTTTAATTTGGCGCCTTAGTAAAATATGTAGATTACTATACATTATATTGTTTCTTTAAAACCCGTTAATGTCATTGTTTGGTTATGTAATTCACAAAAGCTACTCCCTGGTTTTTTTGAGATTTCCCCATAGGAATAAAATCCCGTTATGTAAAGTTTATTCTTTATTGTGTTTTTAATCGCATCTATCTCATCCTGTGTTAATTGTTTTAAAACCATTTTTCTACCTACACAACTAATTACAATTATCAATTCAATGAGATGCATTTGATTTGATAAAAGTTCCGCGGCTCTTTCTGCGCCATTGATTACATGACTAAAATTGGTTTTCATTAATTTAACTTTTGATCCTTCCGGTATGTTTCCTGCAAATGTTAATGTATTTTCTTTTTTATTAACTCCTAGTACAGTTCTCACAAGCGGGTTTGAATCTTTTCTTTCTTTTAATTCTAAGGGGAAGAATAACGCAGATTGTGGTAAATAATTTGCTAGATTTCCAAGATAAGATTTATAAAGTTTTAATGCTGGTTTATCATCTATTTCATAGACCTTGTTTTCTATGCTTTTTGTTATTGATCTTTCTATTCCAAAACTGCTCCATCCACCATATGCAGCAGTGCTGGTAATAATATCTTCTTCATAAAAACCGATAGCGGAAATACAGTTGGATACAAAGTTGTTATTATCGTCAGCTACATATGTTTTAACAAACAAACCGTTATCACCTGCTAATCCACCCGATACATTTATATTTTCTCCGATCATCTCGTTGATCCCCTCTGTTAGTCTTGTGCCATTAACATTAATGCCATCTGACAAAACAAATATGTGTTTTAATCCGGTAAAAAGAAGTTCCTTCGCTAGGTATTGCCCTGCAGATTTGGAATGGCTACTATCATTTATAAT
>CAIXZI010000125.1 GCA_903923915.1 uncultured Bacteroidota bacterium | reverse complement strand
TGATCGCGATAGTGACGAGTAACTGTACCGGGTGCTGCTTCAGCTTCCATAGTTGTTCCATCTGGTGTAACTAAAACAGAAGTCATTAAACCTAATGACCCAAAACCTTGTGCAACTGTATCAGATTGAACGTCGCCATCGTAGTTTTTACAAGCCCATACAAAGTTACCGTGCCATTTAAGCGCAGAGGCAACCATATCATCAATTAAACGATGTTCGTAAGTAATACCAGCTGCTGCAAATTTGGTTTTAAATTCTGCCTGAAAAATCTCTTCAAAAATATCTTTAAAACGACCATCATATTTTTTTAGGATGGTGTTTTTGGTAGATAAATATAAAGGCCATTTTTTAGCCAAAGCCGTGTTAAAACAAGAGTGCGCAAATCCACGAATTGACTCATCGGTATTGTACATCGCTAAAGCAACGCCATCTCCTTTAAAGTTGTACACTTCGTGAGAAGTAGCTGCAGAGCCATCTTCAGGCGTATAAGTAATAGTTAATTTACCTTTTCCTTTAGTAACAAAATCTGTTGCACGGTATTGATCTCCAAAAGCATGACGACCAACCATAATTGGTGAAGTCCAGTTTGGCACTAAACGCGGTACGTTTGCACAAACAATTGGCTCACGAAAAACAGTTCCATCTAAAATATTACGGATGGTACCGTTTGGCGATTTCCACATTTGTTTTAATTTGAATTCTTTTACGCGTTCTTCATCAGGTGTAATAGTCGCACATTTAATACCTACGTTGTATTTTTTAATGGCTTCTGCCGAATCGATAGTAACCTGATCGTTGGTAGCATCACGGTGTTCGATACCCAAATCGTAATATTTAATATCTAATTCTAAGTATGGAAGGATTAATTTATCTTTAATAAACTTCCAAATGATGCGAGTCATTTCATCGCCATCTAACTCAACTACCGGGTTTGCTACTTTAATTTTGCTCATTGTATTTTGTTTTTTTAGTTTTTGTATTCGCCAGTTCGCCTTTCGGCTCGGGTACTCATGTTTTTTTACAATTATTGATTTGTTGATTTAATGAATTATTGATTTTTTATATTACTTTACTCCGTGCATCATTTTCTTTAAAACAGGCGTTAGTAAGAACAGAATAACAGATGCAACACCCGTTAACACTACAAATACCATAAAGAATTCGAACAGATTGTGAATCTCGAAGCCAACAAAAACAGGGTTTGAAGCACTAATTTGATTTTTATCTAACAAAGCTAATTGTTCAGCACTTGGCGTAATAGTTTTATTAAGCACAGCTTGTAAATCAATACCTAACTCTTGCGCTTTTTTAAATTTATCGCCGGTGGCTGGTATTAAAGCTCCTAAAGAACCTGCTAAAGCATAACCCGCCGCGTTAGATAAAAAGAAAACTCCGAATAATAAAGAAGCAAAACGTTTAGGAGATAATTTACCTACTAACGATAAACCAATTGGCGACAGGCAAAGCTCTGCAAAGGTTTGTATCAGGTATAAAAGAATTAACCATTGAATACCTAATAAACCACTATTGCCCAAATCTTTTACATTGTGCGCGATAATGAAATAACTAACGGCTATTAAGCCTAAACCAATAGCTTGTTTTACGGTAGATAAAGGCTCTTTACCTTTAGATCTCAATTTATCCCATAATAGACTGAATGGAAACGCAAAGCCAAAAACAAAAATGCCGTTAAAAATTTGTACCATACTTGGTGGCATCTCCCAACCAAAAATATGTCGGTCGGTTTGATTATCAGCAATAAACGTTAAAGATGAACCAGCTTGTTCAAACGCTGCCCAAAAAAATATGATAAAGAAGCCTACAATGTATATCACTAAAATGCGTTGTAACTCTACTTTAGTTAACGATTTATCAGAGATGATTAATCCGGCTAAGGTTAAACCAAGTGCATAGATAATTGGATAGATAATGGTTTTAACCGGGTTTGTACCCGCTAATAAATACCTAAATACAAAGAATAACACAATAAAAGAAACAACTGATAATACTAAAGCCATTGGAGAAAAAACAGCTTTTTGAGATTCTCCCTCTTCGTAATGAGATGCATCATTATGTTTTGGTAATCCACCTAATGGTTTTCCTTCTGGGGTTACTACATATTTATTTTTAAGAAAATAAAAAACGGCCGAACCAATTAACATAGCTATAGAAGCCGCTAAAAAGCCCCATTTAAAGGCATATATATCTCTAATACCACCAGCATCTTTAACATCACCAACTAAAGGACAAATTAACTGCCCTAAAAATGCACCTAAATTAATACCCATATAAAAAATAGTAAAAGCAGTATCTAATTTGCTTTTTTCCTGTTTAGGATAAAGACTACCA
The DNA here is from genome assembly GCA_903923915.1 of uncultured Bacteroidota bacterium. Taxonomy (GTDB): domain Bacteria; phylum Bacteroidota; class Bacteroidia; order B-17B0; family Aurantibacillaceae; genus PALSA-968. Next base: position 619 of record CAIXZI010000125.1, on the reverse strand, counting down.
ACCATACTTGAAATATTTGGCTTAAAAAAACCATTACCAAATATGATTACTGTTAAGGCAACCCATAATAGTGTTTTTGCTAAATCAAGGTTAGATGAAAATACAGTAGCACTTCCAAATAAAATTAATTGCCCAATGGCCATCATTACACCACCTAAAAGAATACAATTTCTGTTTCCAAAAAAACGATCGGAAATGAAACCACCTAACATAGGCGTTAAATAACAAAGCCCTAAAAATCCACCATAAATTAAAGAAGAGTCTGCCTCTTTCATTAATAAAGAATTAACCATAAATAGAGTAAGAATGGCGCGCATACCATAGAAGTTAAAGCGCTCCCACATTTCGGTACCAAATAAAACCCACAGTCCTTTTGGATGCGATGATTTTTCTATTTCTGCTTTACCTCTGTATTTTTCTTCTGTTTGTAATTCTGCGTCCATATATATTCTTTAAGTTTTAACAAGTTTCCAAACATACACAATTCCTTTGATTTTGTAAAATTCCAAAGCCTCATTTACTGTGGCAATATTGCGTATTGGTTTCTATAATACTCTGTTTTTTCAGGGTTTTTAAGCTGAATCCATTTAGAATAGAGATATTCTGCTAACTTTTTATT
>CAIXZI010000124.1 GCA_903923915.1 uncultured Bacteroidota bacterium | reverse complement strand
TTTAAAACCATAATTTTTTAAAATGAAAGAATTTTCAATCATTATTCCTGTTTTTAACTCAGCTTCATGCCTGCAAGAAACCGTGCAAAAAGTAGTTGTTGCTATAGAAAAATTACAAAAAGAGTATGAAATTATTTTGGTAGATGATGGTAGCAGAGATAATAGTTGGCAAATTATAAAACAATTAAAAAGTACAAACCAACATATTATTGGCATTAAACTCAGCAAAAATTTTGGACAGCATAACGCATTGCTTTGTGGATTAAAAGCTTGCAGCGGCAATTTTATAATTACCCTTGATGATGATTTAGAGCAGCAACCGGAGGATATTGCAAAACTTTACGATAAATTGGTTTCGGGCAATTTTGATTTAGTTTATGGCATGCCTGTAAATTCTCAAAAAAGTATTTTAAGAGCATTTTTAACTTTTGTGTATAAAAGAACCATTCGCACCGAAAATAAAAATGCAGGCGAGGGCAGTAGTTTTAGAATACTCACCAAAAAATTAAGAGATGATGTAATTACACATTCAGGTTCTTTATTTTTTATGGATGAGATAGTGCTTTGGTACACTGATAATTTAGGGTATGAAAAAGTAACGTTTGATAAATCTAAAAAGACAAACTCGGGTTATGGTTATTCTACTTTGTTTATGTTATCTCTTAAAGTGCTGTCTCTTGGTTCAACCTTACCGTTGCGCTTTGTAAGAGTTTTAGGATTTAATATTTGTGCATTAAGTATTTTAACAGGTATATACTTTATTGTTAGAAAAATAGTATTACATAAAGTGCCAATGGGCTACACATCTTTAATGGTAGTTTTATTATTTAGCACGGGTATTATTACTTTTAGTTTAGGTATTATAGGCGAGTATATTGGAAATCTTATTGCTTTATCTAACAATAAACCACCATATTCTGTTAAAGAAAAAGTATGATCGTTGAACAATATGGATTAAGATATACCCGTGTAACTGAGCATGATTTAGAGCTGATACGCTATTGGCGTAATAAAGATTTTATTAGAGATACCATGCAGTTTAAAGAATACATAACGGCCGAAATGCAACAAAAATGGTTCGATAAAATAAATAATAAATACAATTACTACTTTATTATCGAAGCAAATAATCAAAAAATAGGGTTGATAAATTATAAGGACCCTGCACCCAATACAAAAACTGCCGAGGGTGGTATTTTTATTTGGGAACAAGATTACTGGGGTACGCCCATACCTGTGTTTGCTTCTTTAACGTTGTTAGAATGTATGTACGAGATATTAAATTTGGGCGATAACTCGATGGTTACCGTAGCAAAGAATAATAAAAGGGCTTTAACCTTTAATAAAATGTTAGGCTACGAAATTTACGACGAATACAAAAATGATTTATTCTATAAATTAATTTTAACCAAAGATCGCTACTTCAGTAAAACAAGTAAACTTAAAAAAGCAGCTGCAATCTATTCAAAAGGAAACACTCAAATAAAAATAACCGCTACACCAAGTGATTTATTAAGTGATGATTTGAATGGTTACTTAAGTAAACAAACAAGATAATATTTGAAATATGATCTTGTTTTCTATTACTTCACTTCAATACCCATGTTATAGAATATAAAAGAGTAAACATCGGTTAACTCTTCTATTGTTTTAGATAAAGGCTTACCCGCACCATGTCCGGCTTGTTTTTCAATATATAATAAAGCGGGATTTGCTTTGTCGGCTGCAGCTTGCAAGCGTGCACCAAATTTAAAAGAGTGCGCAGGCACAACCCTATCATCATGATCTCCGGTTGTTATTAATGTTGCCGGATATTTTACGCCGTCTTTAATATTATGAAAAGGGGAGTAAGCATGAATATATTTGGTGTATTTAGCTTCATCTGGGTTTCCATAATCATCTATCCAACCAAAACCAACCGTAAATTTATGAAAGCGCATCATATCCATTACGCCTACCATTGGTATGGCAACTTTAAATAAATCAGGACGCTGAGTCATACACGCACCAACTAACAAGCCTCCATTAGATCCACCTTGTATGGCTAAGTAATTAGATGATGTATATTTTTCTTTTATCAAATATTCGCCACCTGCAATAAAATCATCAAATACATTTTGCTTATTAAGTAACATTCCGCCTTCGTGCCATTTTTCACCGTATTCTTGTCCGCCACGTAAATTAACCAAAGCATATACGCCACCTTGTTCTAAAAATGCAATTCTACTCGGACTAAAACTTGGATTAATTACTACAGAAAAACCACCGTAACCATACATAAGCGTTGGATTTTTTCCATTTAACTCTGTTCCTTTTTTGCAGATAATAAACATTGGTACTCTAGTGCCATCTTTACTTGCAAAAAATACTTGTTTGGTTTCAAAATCTTCTTTTTTAAATTTAACATCAGCCGTTCTAAACACTTCCGATTTTCCACTTGCAATATCGTAACGAAAAATTGTTGGAGGATATAAGAAAGATGTAAATGAGTAAAATACTTCTTTAACATCTTTTTCCCCACCAAAACCATTAGCAGTACCAATATCTGGTAAAGCAATTTTACGAATAAGCTTTCCGGTATAATCGTATTGTTCAACTTGTGAGCAAACATCTTTTAGAGAAGTAATAAAAATATTTTTTCCGGCTGCCGTTACTCCGTCAATATATTCTGGTCTTTCAGCAATTAAGGTTTTCCAATTGGCTTTTTCAGGATGTTTTATATCTACACTAACTAATTTATTATTAGGTGCTCCATCGTTTGTTATCATCAATAAATTATCTCCATCTGCATCAATAACTCCTGTGCGACTGCTATAATCAAATGTAAGTTGTTTCCAATCTTTTTGCGAAGCATTGTTTTTATCCCAAAAATATAAATCGCTGTTTCCTGTTCCTTTAGATTTATCTAAAAACCAATAACGTTCATCTTCTGAAGAATAAACACCATAGTACATTTGTTTTACTTTTTTGTCTTCGTAAATTAATTTATCATTTGCCTGAGCATCGCCCAGTTTGTGGTAATATACTTTTTGATATTCATTTGCAGCAGCCAATGCACTACCGGTAGGTTTATCAAAACTGTTATAAAAGAAACCATCTTTATACCACGATGCGCCCGAAAACTTTACCCATTCAAGTTTATCGCTCATTTGTTTTTTGTTGGCAACATCCATAACATACAACTCCTGCCAATCGCTACCTGCACGTTGCAATATGTACGCAATATATTTATGATCTTTAGAGCTTCCGGCTAATTCTACACTAACAGTTCCATCTTTTGATAACGAATTTGGATCTAAAAAAACTTCTTCTTTACCATCTAAACCCTTTTGAATGTAATACACATACTGATTTTGTAAACCATCATTTTTGGCAAAAATATAATAGTCGCCAATTTTAAAAGGAGAGCCATATTTAGGATAGTTAACTAACTCGGTTATACGTTTTTTTAGTTTGTCTCTAAACGGAATTTTCTCTAAATAATTTTGTGTGGTTTTTATTTGTTCATCAACCCAGGCAACTGTTTCAGTCGATGTGTCATTTTCTAACCAACGATAATCATCTTTTACTACTACACCATTAATAGTATCGGTGTGTGCAACTGTTTTTGTTTGCGGATAATTTATAGGAGTAGAACTCATTTCTTTTTTTTCTTGATTTGGGTTGTTACAAGCCACTAAAAAAGCCAGTGGAGATAGTGCAATTAAATTTTTTATATTCATGATGATGTTTTATGATATGCTTATTTCTTTCAAATTTATATTAAAACATAAATATATAAAGCGCTTATTTTTTAACGCAAGTAACATCTATATTAACGGTTACATCGTCTGATAAAAGGAAACTAGATGAGCCTACTTTGTAATCTAATCTATTGATAGTAAAAGTACCTGCAAATTTCGATTTTCCGTCTTGTTCAGTAAAATTAAATAAAACAGGAACTATTTTACTTATGCCTTTTATTGTTAATGTAAAAAGGCCTTTAAATTTTCCATCGCTTTCTTTTGTAATAGAAGTTGCGCTCATATTTATTTTAGGAAATTTTTCTACCGAAAAATATTCTTCCTTCTTTAAATGCCCATCTCTTGTTGAATTACCTGTATTTATAGTATTTGCATCTATACTGGCTTCTATTTTATTATTGGAAATTTTGTTTCCATCAAATTGAACTAAGCCTGTTGCATTGCCAAAATTTCCATTAACAGTAAAGCCTGCATTTTTTATTTTAAAAGTTATGTTGGATGAAACAACCGACCACGACTGATTTTGGGCTATTCCAACTAATGTAATATAAATAAAAAGTAGTAATAGAAACGATTTTTTCATTTTAAAAAGATTTTCCGTGTGTAAGTGAAATTATTTTTTTAGTTAACGAAGGTAATTTATCTAAGGCTTTTAATGTGTAATGTGTTGTACGTTTTTTGCCGAATAGATATTGTAGATAGTACCCAGTTTTTATTCTTGTATTAAAATTTTTATTCCAAATGATATCGTATTGTTTTATCAACTCTTCTTTTGAAATTAATTTATTGAAATAATTACCCAATAGATTTGCTAATAATTTAGATGCTCTCATAGCCATACTCATACCATTTCCGCAAAGAGGAGTGATAGAACCTGCAGAATCTCCAGCTAAGAAGAAGGAATTTTTATAAGTATCTTTTTTTCGAAAAGTTACATTG
>CAIXZI010000123.1 GCA_903923915.1 uncultured Bacteroidota bacterium | reverse complement strand
TGCAACTGCTGACACTGAAGTAGAAGTCACGTTGATAATGTACGGTTGTGATGTTTGAACATCAGTCGCACCTACGCCTCCATCAGCTCTAAAGAAATCATCTCCTGTAAAAGACAGGTCTTGGTCGATGAATCCATCAGCATTTGAATAAGACTCCATTGCACTCTGACGTGCATTGCTTAAATATCTTCTTACGTTTGTTGACATTGTGTTTTGATTTAATATTTTTTACTATTTTTTTTACTCGATTTAGACGCCAAATTATACTGTGGCAGGAGTAGTTGTCGCTTTTTTCAATACTGTTGTTTGAACATAATTAGCGATTAAAACACCTACTACAACAACGGCAACACTTTTCAATAAAGGAACAATTTCGTTTTTCATTACAGAATGATTTTTTTGTTAAACTTATTTTTAATGATATTTATTTACAGAAATAATATCAAAGACAAATCTATATCATAAAATTAAATTACAATTGTTTAACGCCTACTTTATCAATAAATAATAAGTAGGTATAAAATTTATTTTAGAAGATGGAAAGTTTTTTAAATAAAAAAAAACGCACCTCATTGATGCGTTTTAATGTTAGTGTTTTAAAATAAAATAACCTGTGGAGGCTATTCCGATAAAAGAGAGTATTTTAAAAAAGAGTGATACTGACTCTTGCTTGAGTAATTGCGTTTTATATGTATTTGATATTTCTTCCTGTTTCGTAAACATTTCTGTTTTTTTTGAAACAATTAATTTAAAGCCGTCTATCTGCTTATCCTTAGTGACTAATATACTGTCTTTAAGAGAAACTTCTTTTTGAGATAGTTTTAGATTTTCTTTTACTAATTTAATTTCCTCAATACATTCATCTCCTTTAGCAAGGTCGTTGGCAATTAAATGAGCTACAGAAGTGTCTATAATTACATTATTTTCCTGTATAAGTACAGGGTACGGGGTTCTTTCCGTAACGGTTTGGGAAATACTCTTGATACTGACAAGCAGTATAAGACTTAAAACTATTAATTTTATTTTTTTCATCTTTTTTTAGGTTTTCTATTTTTGTGTTGTTAATTATTACTGCCTTGTGTATTTCTTTTATCCTAGAATTAAAAGTATCTATCTTTTGACTCATAGTGTTTTCTGACTTATAAATTTTATTAACATCGTCATTTAGATTTGATATTTCACTTTTTATGTAATTTACTTTTTGCGTTTCGTTTCCACTTCTAAAAAAACTAAAAACCTGAAAGCAAAATATAACCGAAGCTAAAATCATAAGTAAAGTTAACTTGTTTGATAATGGGTTATTTGTATTTTCCATGATTAATTTATTAGTTTATAAGATTTTATTTTAATTGGTACAACCTAAAATCATTTGATACAGGTTTACTGTTTTTAAAGAAAAAAACTTCCTTTACTCCATTATAGATTATGGTTTTTTTAAATGCATCGGGAACAGTTGCTCCTGTCGGTAATCTAATGGATTTTTCTGAAAAATAAGATTTAATTTCCACGTATACTGCATATTTTTCAGCCAAATGTCTTTCGTAAGCCTCTAAAAAACGCCAAGCACCTCTGTTTAAATATTGATTCTGAAGAGAGCAATTAATATAAGAAAAGGTTTTTATCATACTAGGCTTATCGCAATTAAAATCTGCCGATGGAGCATTGTGTCCTTTGTCGTAAATATTGCTATCGTAATCTTTATCGGATGATGTTTTAATTCCTTTTTCCATAACGAAAGATATTCCTGTCCTATCTTCCTTTCCATCTGAACAAAGAACAGTATAAGTAACCCTTAAAGGTTGCTCGTAAATTTGAGAATAGGTAACTTTGTAAATTCCTTTATCAATTAATAAACTGTCTTTTATTTGAGCAAAAAATAGTCCTGACGACAGTAAGACTACGAGTAATAATATTTTTTTCATTTTTTTTAAGTTTTATTTTTTAAAAAAATAGATTGTTGATATTCCAAAAAAGGTCGTATTATTAGAATCTGAACTTCCTGAAAAATAATATTGTCCAAACTGAATATTAAAATGGGTTTTGTTTGAATACGAATATTCTATACCTGATGATATTTCAGTCAATAAATTAGTATTGCTATTCACTATATACCCTAACCCAAAGGTTAAGGTGTTTGTGAATTTTCCTTGTTGAAAAACATTTAGGTTTGACTTTACTTCGGTAAAAGCAAAATTATTTATTTTACCTACATTAAATCCAAGAGAGTAAAACGAGCATTATACAGAACTAAAACGGAAAATTTACATTAATCACTCTTATTATGACTTTTTGGGGTGAAATTTTAATTTCTAGATGGGCAGTATGTCGTTGTTTTGAAAATTAACTTAAATAATCTCTATAAACAAAATCTATAAAAAAAATCAGCCCGTGGTAAATCGTAAAAAGAATTATAGGAAACTTTAATTTTTTACACATCTAATTGGATTGTTCACATACTTATG
>CAIXZI010000122.1 GCA_903923915.1 uncultured Bacteroidota bacterium | reverse complement strand
GGTATTGTTGATTTAAACGGAAATACATTAACCATAGGAACAGGTACAATGACGCTTCCGGCATCATCTGCTAACGGAACAATTTCAGGATCAAGTACATCTAACTTGTTAATCTCTACAACAAGTATTGTTAATAGTTTGGTTATGACAACGGGCGCACAAACACTAAACAACCTTACATTAAATAGCACAGGACAAACACTAACTTTAGGAAGCAACTTAACGGTTTCGGGTGCTTATACACAAACACGCGGTATTGTTAATCTTAACGGAAATACGCTTACATTAAGCGGTACAGCTACGTTGGCTTCATCTGCAGCAAATGGATCAACAACCGGTTCTACCTCATCAAACTTAGTGGTATCTGCAACAGCTATTACCAATAGTTTATTTATGACAGTTGGCTCTCAAACACTCAATAACTTTACCTTAAGCGGCACATCAACCCTAACTTTAGGAACTCCTTTAACGGTTAGTGGGGCTTATACCCAAACAAGCGGAACTTTAAGTTTAGGCACACAAACACTAACCTTAAGTGGCGCTGTAACATTTCCTGCTACGGTGGCTAATGGTGTAATTAAAGGTTCTGCTACTTGTGCTTTGGCTATAAATGCAACAAGCATTACCAACTCTTTGTTTATGGATCAAACAACGGTTGGCACAAGTAATGCGGTAAAAACATTAACACTAAACAGTGTTGCACAAACATTAACGTTAGGAAACAATTTAGTGGTTGTTACAGGGGGTACTTACACACACACAAATGGCACAGTTAATTTAAATGGACAAACATTAACACTAAATGGCTCTATTACTTTTGCAACACCTATTGCAAACGGAAGCTACACAGGCTCTTCGGCTTCATCAATTAGTATTGGAGGAGCAACCGCCGGAACGATTACAAATAGCTTGTTAATGACACAAACAAACTCATCTACTAATTCATTAAGCTCTCTTGTTCTTAACAGAAACACAAAAACATTAACCCTAGGTAATGCTTTAAATGTTATTGATAGTATTTGTCCAACATCGGGTACTTTAGCGGGTGGCGGAAACATTACATTAATTGCCGATCAAAGCACGGTTGGTCACGTAGGGCGCATTGGTAGAGTTGGCGGAAGCATTACCGGAAATATAACTTCACAAATTTATCACAATCCACCTACAGGAAACACCACCAACTGGATGTTGATGGGTGCTGCGGGTGTAACAAACGAACATTTTTCTGATTGGGCAAATACATTTCTTATTACTTGTCCAACCGGCTGCGCAAGCGATGGTAGCGCACAAAATGGCGGCACACCATTTTCATCAGTAACAACGTATGTAGAAAACACCGATCTTTTTCCAGCTATTACCGGCACAGCTTCTGTAATTACACCAGGTGTAGGGTATTGGGTTTTTATGGGCGATAGCTATTTTGGTACAACATCTTCATCAGAATTAATAACTGTTACCGGAACTCCAAAAACAGGTAATTTTACTTGGCCAACATTAACCAGCACGGGTTCTGGTGCAGATAAAGGATATAACCTTCTTTCAAACCCTTACCCGTCGCCTATTTCATGGAACAAAGTGGTGGCCAGAAATTCAGCTTTAGTAAGCGCTAATCCAAATTTAGCTACCTTAAATATTTATAGTGCAACGTATAATGGAGGAGATTATTTAACCTACAACGCAAGTAGTGGAATTAGTGTTCCTTCTTATGCTGCGGGTACAAACGCTATTAACGATGTAATTCCTGCTGGTGGCGGTTTTTATGTTATTACCACAGCGGCAAGTATCACCACCCTATCTGTTACAGAAACAGATAAAGTAAGCGGTAACAACCAAAACTTTTTATTTAGAGAGAACGGACACCCAGCTAAAAACGCTTCTACAACGCCATATATTAGCTTGGTAGTATCTTGGGCAAGCAATAATGCAAGCGAAGCTGCGATAGCTTTTAGTGCTAATGCTACAACAGGTGTTGACTCTTATGATTCTCCGGCTTTAGCTTGGAATGGCGTTTTACAAGTAACAACAATTAGTCAGGGTACAAATTACGCTATTAATGCGCTTCCATTATTAACTCAAAACTATTCTATTCCGGTAAAAATACTTAGCGGCACTACTACTCAATATACAATTAATGCTTTGCATTTACAAAACATAGTTGGTGGCGCTTGTTTAAATCTACACGATAATTACACAAACACAGATTACGATTTACGTCAGGGTGCAATTACAGTAACGGTTAATGACACCGAAACAGTTGCACGTTTTGTTTTAAATATTACAGTAGATCCAAGCTTGTCGGTTTCGGGTAGTTCTTTAAACCCAACCTGTGCTAATGCAGCTAATGGGCGTATGATTGCTACTGCTTCGGGATCTGCACCTTGGAATTATTATTGGAAAAGATGGTTCTAACAATATTGTTAAAACATCGTTAAACAAAACAACTTCAGATACTTTATATAATGCCAACGCGGGTAATTATAGTGTTGATATAAATACTGGCGGAACTTGTAATAACGGTACAGTAGCCTATACTTTACAGGGCTCTCAATCTGCAGGCGCATTATTTACGCCATCATCTTATACCGTAAATTTAGTTAATGATACAGCGGTTGTTTTATTTACAAATAGCAGTACAAACGCTGATACCTACACTTGGGATTTTGGTGATGGCTCGCAAAGCAACGCAGCTAACCCATCTTACTCATACACCGGACCAGGAAATTATTTGGTTAGCCTAACCGCAAGTAATCAGGTTTGTGGAGACCTTTCGGTATATAAACAAGTAATAACAGTTGATACCGCTTCGTTTACTACGGGCATAAAATCGGTTGTTTCAAATGAAAAAAACATGCAAATAAGTAGAGATGAAACAGGTTATTATGTACAGTTTAATTATTCGGCTAAAACAAATGCCACTATTTCTGTTCAAAACATATTAGGAGAAAAAGTTGTTGCCGATATTAAACAAGACAACATTTCTAACAACAAAACTTACATCCCTTTAGGAAACACAGAAAACAACCTTTTAATTATTTCTGTGATTACAGGTTCCGGAGAAAAAACCTTCAGAAAAGTGGTTAATTATTAAACAAACCCTAAACTTTAAAGTTAAAGCCTCGTTTTTCGGGGCTTTTTCTTTTTTGATATGTTATCTAAAAATGTAATTTTGAAAACCTAATACAAATTATCATGAATGAGATTTTAAACTTTATAAGCAGCAACAGAGAAATGATTTATTTTATTGTGCTTTCTGTTTTTGTAGGTATTGAAGTAATTGGTGGTGTGCCTACGGTATTGCACACACCTTTAATGAGTGGCGCTAACGCTATACACGGCGTTGTGGTTGTAGGCGCTATTTATGTGATGCTGCACGTTGATACAAGTAATTATTTAGCCCTTGTGCTTGGCTTTTTAGCCGTATTACTAGGCACACTAAACGTAGTGGGTGGTTTTGTGGTTACGGATCGTATGTTAGAAATGTTTAAGAAAAAATAAAATAATTAGTCGATGAGTCAATTTGATAATTCGACAATTAAACCAACAAATAAAAATTGGCTATTAGCCACATTATTACCGAATTAACTAATTATAATATGAAACAAACTATTTTAGAAATCTGTTACCTAATAGGCTCCGTAACTTTCATCATGGGCTTAAAAATGATGGGTAATGCTAAAACTGCTCGCAAAGGAAATATGGTGGGCGCCGTAGGTATGACTATTGCTATTTTCGGAACCATTTTTTTACACGATGGCGATGTTAGTGGCATGATTTACGGACTAATTTTTGGCGCTATTGCATTAGGAACTATTATTGGTTGGATGACGGCCAAAAAAGTCCAAATGACTAAAATGCCTGAATTAGTATCTATGTTTAACGGTATGGGCGGTGCCTGCGCGGCATTAATTTCTTTAATAGAATTTAATCATTACTACCACGCAGAGTATCCAAAAGTATTGATGGGTGCGGCTTTAACAGGTGAGTATCATCCACCATACGGGTTTTTACTGGCCATTTTTGCAGGATTAGTTATTGGTAGTATTTCTTTTTCAGGTTCTGTAATTGCGTATTTAAAATTGAATGGTACGATGAATAAACCGGTTCGTTTACCGGCATACAATATCATTAACTTGGTTGTGCTTATTGCAACACTTGGTTTTATGGCATTCTTGGTTTATACAGGTGGTGTAATGCTTGTTGGCGGCCAATTAGTTTCCTATTTTATTTATGTGCTATTAGCACTTGCTATTGTATATGGTGTTTTATTTACCATACCAATTGGTGGAGCAGATATGCCGGTTGTAATTTCTTTACTTAACTCATTTACCGGATTAGCTGCGGCTTTTGGCGGTTTTTTATACGACAACAAAGTAATGCTTACCGGTGGTATTTTAGTGGGAAGCGCCGGAACACTATTAACCGTTATTATGTGTAAAGCCATGAATCGTTCTTTAGGAAGCGTAATTTTTGGTGCGTTTGGCGCTGGTGCAACTGCTGCTGCCGGACCAGATGTAACAGGAAGTATTAAAGATATGGGCGTATCTGATTTAGCGGTGTTGATGAATTATTCTAAAAAAGTTGTTATCGTGCCTGGTTACGGATTAGCTGTAGCACAAGCACAACACGTTATACACGAGTTAGAATTATTATTGGAAGAACGTGGTGTTGAGGTAAAGTATGCTATACACCCGGTTGCCGGCCGTATGCCGGGCCACATGAACGTGTTGTTGGCAGAATCAAACGTATCGTATGATAAGTTGGTAGAGATGGATGACATTAACCCTGAGTTTGAACAAACTGATGTAGTATTAATTGTTGGTGCAAACGACGTGGTTAACCCTGCTGCAAAATCAGATCCATCATCGCCAATATACGGAATGCCAATTTTAGAAGTTGACCGCGCAAAAAATGTTATCGTTAACAAACGTAGTATGAATGCGGGTTACGCGGGTATTGATAATTTATTATTCTACGATCCAAAATGTTCTATGTTTTTTGGCGACGCTAAAAAAGCACTTACCGAATTGGTTGCCGAATTAAAAACAATGGAATAGTTTTATTATTTATAAATTTAAAAAGCCACAGGTATTTGTTTGTGGCTTTTTTGTTGCTCTATAATTGCGTTAGGGATTGTAACGAAAATCCTTTTTATGTAATCATAAAAAGATTGAAGTGT
>CAIXZI010000121.1 GCA_903923915.1 uncultured Bacteroidota bacterium | reverse complement strand
CTGATAAGTATGATTGCCGTCTATATAAACTAAATCAAATTTTTTGTTTTGAAATTGGGTTTTAAAAAAATCATCAAATGAAAAATTTATTGCCTCAACATTTTTTATTCCTGCATTTGCAATTAAGGTTTTGGCAAAAGCGTGTGTGTTTGGGCAACCTTCAATAGTTACAATATTTGCCTTAGGCGCAGCTTGAGCTATGTATAAAGCAGATAAACCCAAAGAAGTGCCTAATTCTAAAACAGTTTCAGGTTTAAAATAATTGATTAACCTAAAAAGCAATTCGCCATATTTTTTATTAACCACACTATACTTGGTTATATCAGCTATCTTGCGGGTGTTGCTCATTTTTTTAGAGCCCGCACCTAAATCAACTACTTCAATGGTTTGCTGGTTGTTTAATAATTTTTTGCGAATTTTATTTAGTTCATCAAAAGCATAGTAATTATGCGTAGTATTAATTACTTCGGTATATAATGTGTAAACAAAAGGCGAATGAATCGAATGCTCATCTTTTGCATGAAATTTATATTGTAAATATTTTTTTATTTGATAACCTACCAACATAATAAAGCATAAAGGTGCAAAAATTGTTTTATTTATATTTGCTTATTCTTTATTTTAGAAGGTATGATTAAAAAAGCAATTATTTTCTCTTGTCTCTTGTTTCTAACGTCTCAAATCTGTTCGGCTCAAATTCATATAAATGACGGTCTTTGGCGCGGAGTATTAACCCTTGATGTAAAAAAACAGATTGAGCTTCCTTTTATTTTTAATGTGTACTATGCAGATGGAGCCCCCTCTATTACCATATTTAATGCGGATGAAAAAATTGTAATTGATGAAATTGAAGTAAAAAATGATTCGGTATTTTTTCAAATGCCGGTTTTTGATTCTGAATTTAAATGCAAGTTTTTTCCCGGATTATTGCAGGGTGTGTGGATTAACCATTCAAAAAATTACACCATTCCGTTCTCGGCCATATTCGGACAAACAGATCGTTTTAAACCACATGTAATTACACGTGTAGATTTTTCGGGCAGATGGGAAACAACCTTTGGTATAGGCACTCCAGACAGTAGCAAAGCCATAGGCGTATTTAAACAAAACAAACAAATACTAAAAGGCACTTTTTTAAGCGAAAGCGGCGATTATCGTTATTTGGAAGGAATTGCCGATGGTAAAAATTTATATCTATCAAGTTTTGATGGCGCACATGCCTATTTGTTTTTAGGTATAATGGATGAAAAAGGTGTGGTAAATGGCGATTTTTATTCGGGCTTAACCGGACACGAAAAATTTAAAGCCGTTGGCAATAACGTATTCGAACTGCGCGATCCATACACAATTACAAAAACCGTAAAAGGTGAGCCTGTAAATTTTTCGTTTATAAATACCGAAGGTAAAACCATTTCTCTATCAGACGAAAAGTATAAAAACAAAGTTATTATTGTTCAACTAATGGGTAGCTGGTGCCCTAATTGTATGGATGAAACAGCTTATCTAAGCACCTTATACAACGATTACCAAAGCAAAGGTGTTGAAATTATTGCTTTGGCATACGAACGTACTACTGATATAGAGAAGGCAAAAAGTACGGTACTTCGCTTAAAAAATAAATACGGCGCTGCTTATGAATTTCTTATCACGGGCTTAAGCGGCTCTGTTGCGGCACAAAAAAGCTTACCTTTTCTTTCTTCGGTTACCGCATTTCCTACCACTATTTATCTAAATAAAAAACACGAAGTAGAAAAAATTTACACCGGATATAACGGCCCTGCAACAGGCGCAGCCTATACAAAAATGAAAGAAAGTACCGAGAATTTATTGAATGAATTAATTAAGTAGTATTTTCGTCCTCTCAATTTTATAGTATGACATTGGTTCAGTTTTTATGGCGACAATACATCAGGCTTAAAAACCCTACCTGTACTATACATGCTTATGCTCTATCAAAACAGGTAAAATTTGATAAGCATGTAACCATTGAACCCGGCACTTATTTTGCAGCAAAAAAAATCGGCAAATACTCATTCATTGGTATAAATAGTTATGTAGATAAAAGCACCGCATCTATCGGCAATTTTTGTTCAATTGCCATGAATGCAAAAATTTCTCTTCAAAATCATCCCCACGAGTGGGTTACTACCCACCCTTTTACGTATCGCAAAAAATACGGTTTTGTTAAAGAGAATATAAATATAGAAGGCGTAAACACCAAACAAACTGTTATTGGCAATGATGTTTGGATTGGAGCCAATGTTACTGTTTTAGCAGGTGTTACCATAGGTAATGGGGCTATAATTGGTGCAAACTCTTTAGTATCTAAAGATATTGAGCCTTATAGCATAGTAAGCGGCACCCCTGCTAGGCTTGTACGTTACAGGTTTGATGAAGAAACTATTGCCAAAATACAAGCTTCACAATGGTGGAATTGGGAGGACAAAAAAATACAAGCAAACCTTAGTAAATTCAGCAATACCGAAGCGTTTCTAAAATCAATTTCGTAGCATTAGGGGCGTTCCGCTGGTTACAGCGGCGGGCTTTTCGCGCTGCATGGCAGCCCGCTACAATCCCTAACGCAAATACAACATCAACTAATTTTTTTATTTCACCAATAAATTCGCACATTTACCTCTTAAATTTTGCATTGAAAATAGTTGACGAAATAAAAGCACCAATTGCAAGCCACATGGATGCGTTTGAAATAAAATTCAAACAATCTATGAAAAGCTCTGTGCCTTTATTAGAAAAAATTACCAGTTACATTGTAAAACGCAAAGGCAAGCAAATTCGCCCTATGTTTGTATTTCTTTCGGCACAAATGCATGGCGAAATTAATGAAAGCACCTACCGCGCTGCTGCCTTAATAGAATTACTACATACCGCAACCTTAGTGCATGATGATGTGGTAGATGATAGCAACGAGCGTCGTGGATTTTTTTCGGTTAACGCACTTTGGAAAAATAAAATTGCTGTATTAATTGGAGATTACTTGCTTTCAAAAGGTTTATTGCTTTCTTTGGATAACGATGATTTTCATTTACTAAAATTAGTAAGTAACGCCGTGCGAGAAATGAGCGAAGGCGAACTTCTTCAAATAGAAAAAGCGCGTAAACTGGATATTTCTGAAGATATTTATTTTGAAATAATTCGTCAAAAAACTGCTACCTTAATTGCTGCTTGTTGTGCTGCTGGTGCTGCATCTGTTACGCAAGACAAGCAGGTTATAGAAACCATGAAACAGTTTGGAACGCTTACCGGCATTGCTTTTCAGATAAAAGACGATCTGTTTGATTTTGGTGATGGCAGCGAAATTGGCAAACCAACCGGCATAGATATCAAAGAAAAGAAAATGACTTTGCCACTTATATATGCGCTCAATAATTCAACGTTTTTAGAAAAAAGAAGAATCATCAATATTGTAAAAAATCATAACGAAAACCCTCAAAAAGTTGCTGAGGTTATTGATTTTGTTTTTGCCAAAAAAGGAATTGAGTACGCCGAAAAAATAATGCATCAATATAAAAACGAGGCATTAAATTTGCTTAAAAATTTTCCGTCAGGCGATGCAAAAAAATCATTAGAGCAATTAGTAATTTACACCGTTGAAAGAAAAAAATGAAAAAATTAGTCATTTTGTCAATTAGCCAATTAGCCAATTCAATTTTCAAATTGTCTTATGGTTTAATTATTACATTGGTTGTTTATGCTTGTACTTCTAATCAAAAAAAAGAAGCTACAGCGCCTTTAACAGCACAAGATTCAGCCAATCAGCAAATAAAATCTCAGATAGATAAAATTGTAGATGAGCTTGCTCCGCCTGATACAGATTATACCGGCGAATTTTTTCAGAAATATGAAACAGGCGTGGTTAAAACCAAAGGTTATTTTAGATTTGGCAAACGCCACGGACAATGGTTTTATTTTTATCCACACGGGTTTATTTGGAGCGAAGCTTTTTATGATAATGGAAAAATGAACGGACACTCTAAAGTTTATTACGAAAACGGAAAAGTGTATTATGAAGGAGATTACAAACAAGATGTAGCTGTTGGAACATGGAATTATTATGACACTACGGGGGCACCCGCTTTAGAAAGAACATACGATAGTTTAGGAAAAGTTTTAAGCACTAAAAACCTTGATAGAAAAAAATAATGAGCGCTGAAAAATTACAATACGTAGTATCTGTTGATGTTTATGCTAATGCTAAACAACTACCACAAGATGAGTTACATCTTTTACAAGAAGCAGGTAAAGTGATGCACGCAGCTTATGCGCCTTACTCAAACTTTAATGTTGGCGCTGCTGTTTTGTTAGAAAATGGAAAAATAATAACAGGTAATAATCAAGAAAATGCTGCCTATCCGTCGGGTATGTGTGCAGAACGTGTGGCTATATTTTATGCGGGTTCTCAGTACCCTAACGTAGCCATAAAAACTATTGCGGTAACTTGCGAAGCTGAAGCCGATCAACCCATAACCCCTTGTGGTGCTTGCCGACAAGCCATTGCAGAGTATGAACAGCGTCACAATAAAAAAATAAGACTTATAATGGCAACGCCTACCGGAAAAGTTTTTTGTACCAATGGTATCGAAACGTTGTTGCCATTTATGTTTAGCAGCAAGTACCTTAAAAAGTAAAATAAGGTTTACTGAGTTAATTTAATCTGCATCTAAACTCTGCGCTATTTGCGCCTTAGCGAGAAACTAAAAACTTTTTGTTTTACTTAAATCAATTTGTTCGTCGCCGGCTTGGTAACGTAGGTAAGTAAATATAAACTGAAACATTTCTTCGGTAGTTCCCATGCTCATAAAATCATTTCTTTCATTACAATCTCGTGGCGGATGAAACGGATTGTACGAATTTTTATCTGTATTATCATACGTGCCATAGGCATATATAGTAGAGCCTGCAGGTATTTTAAGTGGATGTTTAAATGTGTAATAATATTGCCATTTAAAATCCCACTTATTTATTTTTATTAAGCGTATGGTATCTTTTTGTGGAGTTATAGCATAAGCCAAAAATGTTTTACCTAGTAAATGCATGTGCGGGTTTACAGAAAGTATAGATAAATCAACCGGAGTAAGCCATTTGCTCATAAAAGTTTTAATGGTATTTGCCGGAATATTTAATGCGGGTTCAATAGGTGCAATACCAAAAGTACCCAATTGTGTTTCTTGTATAGGTCGGATAGGTTTTGGACCATAAAAAATATTTAGGGTTGAAGAGTCTAAACAATCATGTGCTGATGGACCATAGTGTAAGTTCTTTAAAAAGAAAGCACCTTTTTTATTTAGCTTATAACCGCCAATGTTTTCAGGATATATAGGTGGTGTGTAGCCCGGTAAATAATAAATTAAATTAGGAGTTAATACAGGATACGAGCCATCATCATTTAATAAACCCATTAATTTATAT
>CAIXZI010000120.1 GCA_903923915.1 uncultured Bacteroidota bacterium | reverse complement strand
CCCCCCATAAATCTTGATCCATAAACTACATCAGCGTGTCCTTCAACAACAGGGCGCAGTAAAATATTATATTCATTAGGGTCGTACTCTAAATCAGCATCTTGTATAATTAAATAATCGCCTGTAGCAATTGAAATGCCTTTATGCAAAGCAGCGCCCTTACCCTGATTAAACTCCTGATTAAAAAGTTGAAAGTTAGCTTGTGGATGCGAAGCAATGTATTGTTCAACCACTTCTTTGGTATTATCCGAAGAAAAATCATTTACAATAATTATTTCTTTCTCCATATTATTTATAAGAGCCACATCTAAAACTTTGTTCAAGATTAAATGTATGGTCCTTGCTTCGTTATAAGCAGGAATAACAATAGATAATTTTTGTGGTGTGGTTGACATTATACATGTTTTTAAGGAGGTAAATATAACTATATTAGCTTCTTTCATCATCATATATTCTAAAAAAATATATGTATTTTTATCCCTTTTATAGCTAATAGTATGGGTGCAACTTCGCGTAAAATAATTGATTTAAGTAAGCTGGTTTTTTATGCAACAATTATTGTTTATGCATACTTGGCAATTGTAAAATTTCCGGGCAATATTATTTCGTGGGATGTTTTTGGTTATTACCTATACCTGCCATTTTCTTTTATATATGATGATATTGAATTAAAAAACGAACAACGTGTTTTGGATATAATTAACACGTATCATAACACAGCCACTTTTTACCAATCAATGAAACTGGAAAATGGCGTACATATTATGAAGTACAGCATGGGTATGGCTGTGTTGTATGCCCCGTTTTTTTTCATCGGACATATTATGGCAGTTTTTACCAATTACCCTGCTGATGGCTTTTCTTTTCCATACCAACTGAGTCTTGTTATAGGTTGTTTGTTCTATACCATTGCCGGACTTTATTTTTTACGCAAAATATTACTTCATTTTTTTGATGCTAAAACAACCGCTATTACTTTTTTGTTGATTGTATTTGGCACTAATTATTTTGCACATACGGCAATACACGGGCAAAGTGCCATGCCGCATAATTTACTTTTTTCGTTATACGCCGCGCTTATTTATTTTACTATTAAGTTTCACAAAAAATATAGTTATAAATATGCTGCTATCTGCGGCATGCTAATAGGTATAATGGCATTAAGCAGACCCACCGAAATCATTTCTATGATTATACCCGTTTTGTGGGGCATTACCAGTATGGATACAGCTAAAGAAAAATTAAACATTGTTCTTAAAAATTTCGGTAAGTTTTTTCTATTAGCTTTTTGCGCTGGAGTAATTGGTTTTCTACAATTTGTTTATTGGAAAATACACGCCGGCAAATTTGCATTTAATAGCTATGGCGGAAACCCCGGAGAAGGGTTTGAATTTACCAATCCATACATTATGGAAGTTCTACTTAGCTTTAGAAAAGGATGGTTTATTTATACCCCCATTATGTTATTGACGTTTCTTGCATTTCCATTTACTAAGGTTAACGCTTTTTTTATAGCATTGATAGCCTATTTTTTAATAAATCTATATATCGTTTCAAGTTGGTCTTGTTGGTGGTATGCCGATAGTTTTAGTCAACGAGCCCTTGTTCCATCCTATGCATTCTTGTCCTTAGCGTTAGGTGGGGTTATTGCAAAAATTTTATCCTTTAAAAACAAAGGTGTAAAGTTTGGTGTTTTATCCATATTTGTACTCCTTGTATTTTTAAATTTGTTTCAAACCTGGCAATTAGATAAAGGTATTTTAGATACGCAACGTATGACGAAAGCTTATTACACTTCAACTTTTCTCCAAACAAAGCCTGCCAGCGAAGAGCAAAAAAAATTGTTATTAATTCAACGAAATGCCGATGGTAGAGAATCCTTATCTGAAGAAGAATTAAAACAGCTAAACAAAAACAACACAAGCGAATT
>CAIXZI010000119.1 GCA_903923915.1 uncultured Bacteroidota bacterium | reverse complement strand
GTTAAGTTTGAGCATCCCAATCAAGGTTTTACGCAAGTATGCTTTAAGGAAGAATCTTTAGCGAGAAGGATTGCGGAGGTTTATAATGGAGATGAAAATGACTTTGAAGAAATTGAGCTCGTTTCAAATGATGGAAATGGAAAGCAGTTAAGTATAATATTAAATCTAAAATAACATGGGACTACAAGAACTAATCGATAAATACAAAAAAGAACAAAAAAACCACCAAGAATGGGTTGATAGTTTTCAAAAAAAAATAAATGAATTATCAAATTTAATTCAACCAACATTAGATGAGTTTTACGAGTATATGACGGTTGAAAAATTTTACACTACTGATTTAGTGAAAAAAAAATACGAATACATTTTGGGGGGCGATGGAAGAAGTTGCGCTTGGAGCGAGATAAGAGAGGGTCTTGTTTTGGTAGTAAAAAATAAGGATGGGTATTATTTATCAGAAGAACTCATTACAATTCTCACTACTTATGTAAAAGAAAAATTTAAAGGTATGTATGATAGTTTAGAAATGATACCTCTTTCAATAAACTAAAAAAAATAAATAAAATGGCACAAGGAATTCATAAGGTCACGGCTGATTTTGAAAAAGAATTAGCTATTTATACAGGCGCACCATACGTAATCTGTGTTGATAATCAAAGCAACGGTTTATTCTTAGCTTTACATTATTGGATTCAAGAAAGAAAAAAAGAGCATTATAAAACAAAAAACTTTAAATATATAGAAGTAATTGATGTGCCCCAAAGAACATACCCGTCTGTTCCTAGCGAAGTTATTCATGCGGGAGCAGAAGTTAATTTTACAAAAGTTGAAGGCAAAACCTTAAAAGGAGCTTATCAATTAAACCCGAGTAATGTTTGGGATTCAGCATTACGTTTTACGGCTGACATGTATATTCCTAATTCAATGATGTGTATTTCTTTTACGGGAGCTTACAAGCACTTTAAACTATCAAAAGGAGGTGCAATACTATTAGATGACTTAAATGCCTACAATTGGCTAAAAAAAGCCCGATTCAGCGGTAGAAGCGAATGTAGTTACCATGAAGATAATTTTGATGATAATCCTGTTATTGGTTGGAATTTTTATATGATGCCTGAAATAGCCACAAGAGGTTTGCTTTTGATTAATCAATTTTATAATTCTGACGGCAGTAAGAAACATAATGAAGACTTGGAGTTACCGTATCCTGATTTAAGTAAATTTAATCTTTGGAAATAATGAAAGGAAAAAATATTTTAGGTCAAGAAAAGCCTGATGTTAGAAAACAGATTCAGTCAAGCAGAAAGTTATCCGCTAAAATAAAAGAAGAAATATTGAGATACGTTACTTCTTCAAGCCGTTATGATAACGGACGTGTCTTTGGGTTAACAAAACCATTAGGAATGAGTAAAATATCATCTAAGATTAGTGGTTGCTCTATGGGTGCTGATAAAGACGGTTTTTTTGTTTACACACATAGAGTAAGATGCAAGTCCTTCTCAAATCCAATGAAGATAACTAAAACATGTATAGATTTTATAGAAAGCACAGGATAATATGAAAAAACATTTAATAATTTTTTTGGCTTACAAAAACTTAGATATTGTCAGTAAGAGTTTTGAAAGCATAAAAGATGTAGATGCCGATATATTTATAGTTGAAAACCAATCTGAAAATTCAAGAGCAATTGCAGATTATTTTGAAGATAAAAATATCTTTGGGTATATTCAGTTTCACGAGAACGTGGCTAATAGTGCAATAAGCATTTTTATTACTGATTTTTGGGATTTAATTAGTCAATATGAATATATTACATTCACGGATGGCGACCTTTATGTTTACGATTCAAATGCGATGTTTGACGAAATATTCGATGCTTTTAAAGACCCTTACACAATTATAAGTAGTGCTGATTTATGGCAAGGTAATAATTATCAGAATAAAGAAAGGTTTGGGTTGGAAAAATTTATAAAAGAAAGTAGCTTTAACAATGATGTATTTGGAAGTATTCAAGGACATACAGGAAACTTCTTTATTACTGTGAAGCATCAGGATATAGAGTTTCTACAAAAGAACGAAATTTATCTTGATAGTTTTCTTGCTGAAACTATAAATTCAATGAATAGGAGTTGGTATAAAGTAAATAAAAACAAGGTTTATCATTTAACTTGGGACTTATATGTTGATGGAAATCCTTATTATGAATATAAGAAGCAAGTATTTGATAAAATATGGTTCAAAAAATATCACTCGGGCTATGATAAATTAAAATAGAAATTAGCTTAAAAAAAATAAAAAAAATGGGACACGAATTAGTAAAAAGTGATTTGCTTACCGAAGAAACGGTTCAGGAAATGAAGTTTTGTAAAAAAAATTTCTTTGCGTTGCAAGAGTTAGTTATAACTCAAATAAGAGAAATCAAAACATTAGTTCAGCAACACGAATTAAATTCTAAAAATCATAAAAACAACATGTTTTTATTAAGCGAATCACAATCTGTATCAAGTCATCTTGATAAAACAATACAATTGAGGGATAAAAAGATAAGTATTCTTAAGAAAAAAGTAAAATACTTAAAATTTAGAAGAGTTGTTGAGGGTAATCGTAAATAATCAAAAAAATGAATAATAAAAAAGAAAAAATAATAAATCCTACCAAAACCAAAGAAGGGTTGGAAAATCAAGAAATATCGACTGATACAAGTTCGGTTCAAACTGAATCTAAAGAAGATTTAAGTTTGGAAAAAGCAATATACAATAATGACGTTACAGGACAAAACGAAACAAAACAATTTAAGTCAATAATTGAAAAACAATTAGAGCCTGTAATAATTGGAGCAGGTGGCTTTGCAAGAGAAGTTCAAGTAGAAGTCATTAAGCAATATGGAAATGTTTTAAAAATGTACGTTGATGACCAATATTGGGTAGATGGATTGTATAAAATTTCAGAATTCAATCCTGAAACACAGTCTGCTCTGATTGCAGTAGGAAGTCCTTCGGATAAAAAAATATTGCTATCTAAATTACCTGAAAACACAACGTTTTGGAATTATATATCTCCTCGTGCCTACGTTGGAGATTTGAAAATAGGGACAGGTAATTTTATTTGTGCAGGAGTTATAATCACAACTAATGTAACCATTGGTAATCACGTCCATTTAAACTTACAAACAACGGTGGGTCACGATGCGGTAATTGGTGATTTTGTTACAACTGCCCCAAGTGTAAATATTAATGGTAATGTGACTATTGGAAATAGCGTTTATTTAGGAACTAAGTCTTGTATAAGAGAAAAAGTATCTATTTGCGACGACACGGTATTAGGAATGAATGCGGGTGTGGTTAATGATATTGTTGAAAGCGGTATCTATATTGGTACTCCCGCTAGAATATTTAACT
>CAIXZI010000118.1 GCA_903923915.1 uncultured Bacteroidota bacterium | reverse complement strand
TGTCATTGCGAGCGAAGCGCGGCAATCTCATAAAACACTTACGGCTTCTTTACCATAATATCTACCACAGTGCTGTATTGCCCAACCTGTTGGTCGGCTATTACATAAATAGCTTTGTAGTGCCACTCATCAACCACTTTGTTAGCAGCCAGGTTAGTTACATCAATATACTCGTTGCGCAATAAACGCCCCAGCAAAACAAAGCCTGCACCGTCGTTATGGTCGGCATACAAATCAAGGGCATCTGTTACATCTTTTAACCATTTAATGTGTGGACGTGTAGCATCTAACTTAACACTTAATACAGGTTGCAGATTAGCGGGGTCAAACGTTACTACAGGTGCAATAATGCCAAGGTCTTGCCCCATGTTAGTGGTGTAGTTAACACTGGCTTTAATGCGTTTAGCATACGCGCTTATTCTGTCAAAAACACCTTCGCTTACCAGAGTAGGTGTGGTTGGCAAAGCGGGCAACACAGGTATGGCACCCAGGTGCTGTTGCGCTATGGCATGCTTTAGCAGGCTTTTATAGCCGGTAAGGTTTTGCAGGTTTTGTTTGTATATTTCTTGTATCGTCATAATATACTGAAACATAGCTGCATCATTATGTATCGAAGTTATCTCTGCAGCTGTTATACCAACTAAAGCGGCGTAAGTAGCTATTTTAGCCGAGAAGTTATTTAACCATATTACCCTGTCGGCGTCTGCCCCGGGTAAAAAATTAGCATGTGTGTTCATTTTTTTATTTTTTAAATTATTTAAAAAGTATTGTTGTTTGCGTACACAAACTTTTAGTAAAAAAACGTTTGCCGGTATAAGCCTTGCTTAGCAGGCAAAGGGTGGGGTTTTGGTAGGTATTATCATGCATTTTATATTTGTTACTCTAAGTTACAACAAACAGAAGGCAGGTAATAGCGCAACTTTTTAAACGGTAGCACTTTTTTTTTAAACGGTCGGTTTTAACAAAAATACGGTAGTTGTTTTATTTTCTAAACGCGTGATAAATTTAAACATAGTGGGTACTTAAAAACTAAATTCAAGTATTGATAAATGAATTTTAGTACACGCACCTTAAATTTTAGTGCACGGCGAATGATTTTTTATGCACGCACAACCATTTTTAGTGCCCGCGGAATGATTTTTAGTGCACGAGTTGCGATGCTTAGTGCCTTTGAAATAGGCGGAGGGTAGGCTAAAACGATACACAGTACACGCAAAACAAACTTTCGTGCACACAAAATAGTTTTTAAGTAGCGAGCAACCGATGCTGGGGTGCGAGCAATGAACGCTCGTTACTCTGCAACGATTTTTAAGTAGCGAGAAATGGACACTGAGGTACGAGAAATGATTTTAGCCCATGTATTGGCATTTGATAGTTTATAATAAATGTATAAATTTGAATACACCAAATTGGGAAAAACATAATCATATCTTGCGGAAACTGCAGAATAGGATGCAAAAGGTTAATCCTATATGGTAGTTAGCTACAATGCCCCCTGACATTTTTTCTCGTCGGACAAATCCCGGTAAACTTAAACACATTTCTTCTAACGGGCGACCGCTCAGCAGCCCATCATCTTTCAAAATATAATCACGATAACCGGACGGTTTTAAAAAAATTTCCTTTCCCGCGCGCGACTTGGCAGAGCCTGTTTCCTATTCTTGGCAAACACATTAGGTCTTTTGGCAACAGCCTTAAAGCCAAAAACCTAATAAGTTTGCCCCTGCCCGTCCCACCAAATAATAATTATTCACATGCC
>CAIXZI010000117.1 GCA_903923915.1 uncultured Bacteroidota bacterium | reverse complement strand
TCAGCTCCGGTAGCTTGTTGTAAGCGGGTGTAGGCTTGTATGGCTTTATCTGGTTTTTGAGCATAAATATATTCTCCGGCAAGCCCTTGGTAAAAATCTGCACGATAAGGATATTTTTTTAGTAGCACTTCATAACGTGCGGCAGCATCTAAGTATAAATGTTTATTGTGCAAGCATTCTATATAAAGTACATTATACCACTCATTTTTTTCATCGGCTAAAGCCGCTATTTTGGCGCAACGCAAGGCATCTTCATATTTACCCGTGTATCTATAAAGATTACCTAACTCATAATTAGCAGGGGCGTTATTGGGATTAATTTTAAGGCACTCTTTAAACAAACCTAAAGCAATATCAAAATTGCCTTTGTTCTTTTCTTTGCTGGCATCATAAAAAAACGAATGAAGTTTAAATTCATCATCTTTATTTTTTTGCGAAAGCGCGGTATTTTTATCTGGTTTAGAAGAACCTGTTGAAGCAGTATCTTTTTTTGTTGCACATGAGCTTAGCATAAGAACCCAAATTCCTACTGATAACGTTATGAGTTTTTGCTTATACAAATTTTATTTGCTAATGGTGTGATCTCCTAAATTTAAATCGGATGCAATGCCTGTTATTTCTACATAGTTACCAATCATTGAATTGATAAGATACGTAGAATTTATTTTACTGTTTTTTTGAATGATACAATTTTTAAGAATGCTATTATCAACTTTACTTCCTTCGCTAATAGATACATGCGGGCCAACCACTGAGTTTGTGATAACCACATTATCGCCAATAAAACAAGGTTCAATTATACTTGAGTTTTCTATTTTGGCAGTGGAAGAACGTAAACTAGGTTTTCCTTTATCATATTCTAAAACACGTTGATTGGTAAACACGGTTGCTTCTTTATTACCGCAATCTAACCACTCGCTAACCTTACCCGGAACAAATTTTGTTCCTTTATTTTTCATGTTTTCTAAAGCGTTGGTTAACTGAAACTCCCCTTTATCTTTAATGTTATTATCCAATAAATATTGAATTTCTTTTTTAAGATAATCGCCATCTTTAAAATAGTAAATACCAATGATGGCTAAGTCTGATACAAACTCTTGTGGTTTCTCTACAAAATCAGTAATAAATCCTTCTGCGTTTACTTTTACTACACCAAACTGACGAGGATCATCGATACGTTGCACCCAAATAGCGCCATCGTTATTGGTATCCATTACAAAATTGGCTTTAAAAAGCGTATCGGCAAATGCAACTACCGTTTTGCCTGTTAACGCAGGTGCAGCGCACATTACAGCGTGAGCCGTACCCAAAGCTTCTTCCTGATAATAAATTACTCCTTTTGCACCTTGCGAGGCAGCAATTTCTATTAAGTTTTTTTCAGTTTCTTTTCCAAATAAAGGAGAAATAATAAAGGCAATTTCGTTTACTTTTTCGCCGCAAACTTTCGTAATATCTTCTACAAGTCGCTGTACAATGGGTTTACCACCAACAGGCAATAAAGGTTTTGGTACAGTTAAAGTGTGCGGGCGCATGCGTTTGCCCATGCCTGCCATAGGTATAATAATGTTCATACTGGTTTCTTTAATTACAGGAACGAAGATAATAATTACAATTAGAAGATTTTAGCTAAAACACAGAGGATATTAACAGTTTAATTTGTGTAAATATTTGAAATATGTATGTTGTCATTGCGAGTCTTTGCAAAAGGCGCGGCAATTTTATTCTTTATTATTATTTTCTTTTTCCTTGACGAAAAAGAAACAAAAAGTCAAGAACGAACGCCAACATTCGCTGCGATACACACGGGCTGCCCTGCTTGGATATCTACGCTCAAGTTCGCACCGTTCGTTCACGCCTGCCCCGGATTTACGTGAATAGTTAAGCGTTAGGGATTGTAACGGAAATCCTTTGCTGTAATCGGCAAAGATT
>CAIXZI010000116.1 GCA_903923915.1 uncultured Bacteroidota bacterium | reverse complement strand
GCCCTGGTTTTAAATTAGTGTATGTAACCTGCGTTTCAGTTGTTTTTAGCCATTGTGTATTTAGGCCTTCCAACATGTATTGATATTTTATTTTTTGTGCAGCATACATGTTGATGCCAATAAACTTAAAGGTTAAATAGTTTTGATTATAGTTAAGTGTTGGATCCTTTGGTAAATGAAACCAACCTGTTGTGGTATATCCATTTTTTTCAAAGTCAAAAGGTTTAGAGAAAACATCTATGCCCGTAATATGCATTGCCGGCTTGGTTTCTATGCTTACATCATTAGCAGGTACATATTCTATGATACCTTTTATGGTTGCAAAAAACAGGTTACCCTCTTTATTTTTTGTAACAGCGCGCGTATTACATTCTATACCTTTAAATCCTTCCTGATACGAGTAGTTTTTTATATGTACAACTTCGCCCTTAGAAGATATATTTAATTTATCTATACCCTTGTTTGTACCCACCCAAACATTACCCAAATTATCTGTAATTAAAGAATATATGGTTGAAGAAGCTAAACCATCAGCTTGTGTGTAAGCCCTAAATTTAGAACGGTTATACTGTACAACGCATCTATCAGTACCAAAATACATATTGCCTTGCCTATCTTCGGTAATAGAACCTATATAATCATTGCAAAATTCTTTCGCATCACGGTAATTACCAATTTTTCCATTTTCGATGTAGTTTAAACCAAAGCCCGTACCTATCCATATTATCCCTGTTTTATCCTGATAAAGCGCATGTATATAATCGTGTGTTAAGCCATTTTGTTTGGTGTAATGAATACTATTTTTTTCTTGAAAGCAATACAAACCTTGGCCCGAAGTTCCTATCCACATGTTATTATTTTTATCAAATAAAATAGAACGCACAGAAATGGTATCTGACAACAATGTGTATTTTTGTACGATATTATTTTTTATAGAAAATAGGCCATTAGCCCCGCCAACCCAAACAACACCTTGTTTATCTTGCACAATAATACGTGCACCTTTTATATTTAACCCGTTTTTTGAATTAAATTTTGTAATCCCTTTTTCGTTGTATTTTATTACTTCAGTTCCGTTGGGTGATGCCCACAAATTATTTTCTCTATCGGTTAATATGCCAAATATATTACTGGCATCAAAACCAAGTATATTATCGTAATACACAAAAGGCGATGGGTTGTATTTTATGATACCCTCTCCGTTTGTACCAAACCAAAGGTTTCCACTCCTATCCTCGCATACTGTTGTAACAACGTCTGCCTTAAAGCCATTAGCTCGATTAAAAAATTGCAGTTTTTTTCCGTCAAATTTAGCTACACCTTGGCCGTTTGTACAAATCCATATATTATTATGGTTATCAAAAATAATGTTTTGGATTTCTATATTTTTTAATTCATCGTTTTTTTGATACGGAAGAATTTGATACGAGTCGTTATTTTTTTTAGATAAGATGTATAAACCTTCGCCTTTAACCGATAACCACAAATTACCCGATTTATCTTGCTCTATAGCATTAATAGCGGGCTTTATTTTAAAGAGGTTATTGATATTTATCCATTCGTAATAATTATACAAAAACACTTCATTTTCTGCTAAAAACCAAAGCTTACTTTGTGAATCTCTTAGTATTTTTTTTATAATTTTTGTATGCGAAAACATATCGGGTTTTAAGGTTGATACAGTTCTGTTTTCAACTATATTAAGCCCTTCAGAGGTAGCAATGTATATTTTGTTTTGTTTATCTGCTGTTATGGTGGTAACACCATTTTCAAGTAAGCCATTTTCTCTGGTAAGATTAAAAAAACTTTTTCCATCAAAACGGGTAACTCCGCCATACGTGGTACCGATCCATATATGTCCGTTTAAGTCTTCTTCCAGAGCCGTAATAATATTACCTGTAATGCCTGTGGCCTCATCATATACCTTAAATTTTACCCCGTCATAACAAGCAACTCCCCCACCTTGGGTTCCAATCCATAAATAGCCGCGGGTATCTTCTTTTAAGCAGGTAACCTGTGCCTGAGGCAAGCCCTTTTCTAAACTAATGGTTTCAAAATTATACGTTTGCGCAGGTAAATGCCCTACGACTATCAAAAAGAGGATAATATGTATAATACGCTTTAATATCATAAAAAGGCTGCAATATAATATATGATATTAAAGGTACAGTCTTTTTTGAATTAAATAGCGGTTTATTTTTTTGGTGCAATTTAAATGCCTGCGACTAAACAGTAGTGGCATTAATTAAACAAATGGTAAGAGGGTAAATTAAATCACTTAATTAAACTTAAACCTTCTAAAGCAGATTTATCATTAGGCGAAAGCATAAGAACTTTGTTAAACAATGCTTTTGCTTCCACCTTTTTTTCTAACCGTAAATTAGTCCAAGCAAATAGTAAAAGGCCGTCATACCCAAAAGGATAAAGTTTAACTACTTTTTCAAAATATTTTAGTGCGTTTTGATACTCTTTTTTATCATAATAAATATATCCTAAACGGTAGTTTGCATTACTGTTTTGAGCATCTATAGAAAGTATGGCTTGATACTGTTCTATTAACTCATTTGTATTTCCAAGGGCGGCAAGTGGGTATGTTATGCCTAATAACGGTTCAATGGCTTTGGGTTTTAATAAAATAGCAACTTTATAATAAGTTACGGCTTCTGTATTAAAGCCCGCTGTATAATTAAGCCACCCTAAACGCGCATTTATTTCGTACGAATTTTTATCATAAGCCTCTTTTAAAACGGCAATAGCTCCTTTATAATCGGGCTTATTTAAGAGATCATAATTTTTAACAAAAGCGGTATATATATTACTTTTTATAAAATCATTATTTCCTCCGGTTATATAATCAAGTTCTTCTAAAGCCGATTTATCTATAGGTTGATTTAATAAAACTTTTTCAAATAAAGCTTTGGCTTCCTTTTTTTTATCAAGTTTTAAATTTACCCATGCCAAATATAAAAGTCCATCATATTCAAACGGATACAATTCTACCATTTTCTCCAAGTATATTAAAGAATTTTTAAAATCATTTTTATAGTAATAAATAGAAGCAATATTAAAAATAACGGTAGTATTTACAGGGTCTATTTCTAATACCTTCTTATATTGTGCAATAAGAATATCTGTGTTTCCTAAAGCATTGGCAGGATAACT
>CAIXZI010000115.1 GCA_903923915.1 uncultured Bacteroidota bacterium | reverse complement strand
TCCCCAAATTCTGTTGATAACCCTGTGTATAACTGCAAATTTTTATTTACAAACTCAATGTTTCTGCATTTATATTTCTATTGTTAAGTTATCACTCAAAGTGTTGCTTGTCAAATCTGACAGATAATTTGACAGATAATTGCATATTGGTAAATATTATGTTGACAATAGTATATTGGTTATGTAAAATGCAATCATTAACAACGAGTAACGGAGAATATGATGTACATAGAGAATGAAGATAGATTGCGCGACTACTACGACAACATGTTACAAAACAACATGTATAGCAAAGATGAAGAGCCAATACCCCCGTCAACAGAAGATATGACTGTTTATGATTTAATGGGCGATGATTATTACCCATACATCACAAAAAACACCAAAGGTGAATATACTTTCACTATCGAGGATTATCAAAACAATGTTGTTGCAGAATCTTACGAAGCTAATGATTGTGTCTTAGATGGCTTTGCAGAGTTTTGCCGACGTTATTTAGCTAGCTATGAGCGACTTAATCAAAAATAGCTGAATAAATCTAGGTGCTGAGTGGCTTACCAAAACATGACTATACCATTAACCAGATTGGAGCCCTCAGCGCAGGCATTATAACAAAAAGTTTTACCTTGTCATCTTAAAAAAATCAGCGCGGCATACAGAAACATAACTCTCATTGCCGCCTATTTGTACCTGCTCACCATCTTTTACAAGCTCTTTGTGTTCATCAATGCGTATATTCATTGTAGCTTTTTTACTGCATTCGCAAATTGTTTTAATTTCAACTATCTCGTCAGCTAGGCTTAATAAATATTTACTACCTTCAAATGGCTCACCCATAAAATCAGTGCGTAAGCCGTAACAAAGCACTGGAATATCCATGGCATCTACTACACCGGCTAAAAATATTACCTGATTCCGAGATAGAAATTGTGCTTCATCTACAAATACACAACTTATGCTTTCGAACATACTAGCATCTAACATATCGCCATCAAATACGATTGCATCTCTTCGTAAGCCAATTCTAGATACAATTTCAGTTTTGCCAACAATGCCAGGAAGCAATGTTAAAACTCTCATGCCGCGCTCTTCGTAGTTGTGAGCTGATTGCATTAAGTTTGTTGATTTGCCTGCGTTCATCGCAGAATAATAATAAAAAAGTTTTGGCATGTTTATTTCTTTTCATTTGCTTTAATGCAACAAAGCTTACCAGATTCAGCCCAAACTTGTATATGAAAAGCTAGTTGTTCTGTAGTGTACAAGCCATTTTTAATATCTTCTACGTCACAATCAGCTATTAGGTTTTTCCGAACCTCTTCAATTGTGGTTCGAAGCTTAACCGAAATTGCGCTATTCGCTAACCGAACTGCCTTTTCGGTTTCCCAGCGCGGGTTTTTCGTTATAACGGTTCCGTCCAATATGGATTTTATGTGCGTCAGATGTGGATTCATCTTATACCTAACATAGCTTTCATGTTTTTTAACGCATTAGAGGCTGTTTGAGGCGATGATTTTTCTTGTGGCTGCGTTGGTATTAATTTGGGAATATCTTTCAAAATACCCCCGTCAAAAACGATTCTACAGGCTATTTCATAGTTGGCTAGGAACAAATCTTGTAATTTTTCAATTTCAAGCAAACCTGTTTGACTTCCTGCGTGATAAACAGCTTGGTGACTCCATGTAACTGGCACATTGTATCTTATGTTTGAAGCATTAAAACAACATTCACGAAAAGCTTCAAATGGGCGAGGCAATCCATAGTCTTCCATTGTTGGCTTACATAGCTGTATAAATTCATCAATTGATGGCACAAAACTAGATTTAATTTTTTCCAAAGCTTTTTTAATTTGTTCCCAATTAGTGGTTTTATGTTTAATAATTTCTTGCATCCAAACCTGACGAGATTTTTTTTCTATTTCAGGATTGGGCCAACTTTGCGGCCAAGCAGGACATCGTGCTTTAATTTCTAAAAAAAGTTCATTTATAAACTGAGCTGTTTTAACTTTATCAACCTCATGCATTATATGGCTCCTGAAAAATCACAGCCATTTATCCAATCGACACTATTATCATGAGTATGTCTTTGTTTAACATTTTTAACTTTGCTATTGATAAAATATTCTGCTTTAAATCCTCTCCAAGTAGCATTGGCATAATCATCTAGACATTCGTCTAAGTCAAATCCTAATTCTTTAAGCTTAATTAATTCTTTATAAACAGCTTTTAATGCTCTTTCTGTTAATGAGCCATTTTGTGCTTTACGTTGTTTAATCAAGTCACTTAAATATTCTTTACTTAAGCCTAAAGTATTGATTGCCATCAAAATTGTTATGGCTTGCTCTTTCTTAACAGGGTAATTGGTTTCTTGATAATGATTTGCCGTAACAACACCAGTGCTTGAAGGTAAATTGTTTTTTGTGTTTTCTAAGCATTCTTGCGCAGCTTCTACAACAGCATCAATTTCACTTTCTTTTATACTAACGTAGTTAGTATTTTCTTTAATATTAATTTCTTTATTTAAGTTCTTTATATTATGGTCTACGGTTGTAGACGTTGAATGTCTACGGTTGTAGACGTTTGGGTCTACGGTTGTAGACGTTGGTATAATTTCTGTACTATTATTTTGAATAAATTTATAATCGTTTATTTCACAATCTGTTTCTATTATTTTCATTGGTCTGACAAGATATCTTTTGCCATTTTTCTTAATACGTTGTAGTTCATTATGAGTTTCAAAAAAATTTAAAGCTTTATAAATGACGGCTCTTTTATAATTTGTTCGCTCACACAAAGCATCTTCACCCAAAAAACATGCTTTGTTTTTGTTCCAGAATTGAAAAATCGTTTCGTAGATATCTAAGTAAGCTAATGTTATATCAGGTAATTTTCGAATATAGCGGGGAATGATATAAAAAGTTTCTTCATAGGTGTTGCTATTTTGACCAATCATTGGTAAAATCCTTTTGTTGTTATTATCAACCTTCTGGTTGTTGTTATTGTTGTATGATGCACCCCAGTTGGCGCTGGGAAAGCACGGAAGCTGTATCTTTGCAACTATTCTTTTAAAATTTCTAATAAATCAGCATTAAAACAAATTGAATTAGCGTAATTAACTACTTTATGTAAATCATCGAGATTATTAGTTGTTTTAAAACTATCAACCCAAACTCTAAATTCGTTTTTATCGCCTTCAAGATGTGTTTCTAACCAATTTATAAAAAACTCTTTATCGTGTTTTTGCATTTTGTTATACTCCTATTGTTATAGTCTCATTATTATATTTGTTTATCATTAAGCCTCGCCTCACTGGGGCTTTTTATTTGCAATGCTACCAATTTGATCTTAATAAGTACAGCGCTAAATTGTTTTACTTTTGTGAGGAAATTGGACTATAGTACTAGCGTCTTTTCTATCCTGTCAGATAAAAAGATGCCCCGTTAATTCGGGGCTACTAATTTATTGCGGCTGCTTCT
>CAIXZI010000114.1 GCA_903923915.1 uncultured Bacteroidota bacterium | reverse complement strand
TCATAACCATCTTGTAATTTATCGTTCTGATAATTTTCTTTCATCAACACATTTCCATTGGGATAATACCAATTCCACGGACCTTGCAACCTTCCTTTTTTATCGTATTTACCCTTTTGCTCTGTTTTTTGATTTGGATAAAAGAACTCCCAACTTCCAACACGCTTATCATCTACATACGTTCCTTTTGAGCGAAACTCTCCTGTAATATTATATTCTATCCATTCTTTCTGACGGCGACGCAAAGAATCAACCGGACCTTTTTCTACTAAATATCCATCCTGAAAATTAAAGGCAGAATCGGCCACCGAAATATTATAACAAGAAAATTGTTTTACATTTTTTTCGAGTGAATCTATATAAACTAAAATAGTATCGCACCTGCGAGATTGATGGTATTTATAATGTGTGCCCATTGGCATACCGTTTATATAACCGCCTTCGTAACGCACACCACCATCATCAAAATAGGCTTTAAAAACATCCAACTTAGCAAGCTCAGGCGCATCTTTTATTTCTTTACCAAATGAATATTTTTTTATCTCTTCTAAATTTCCTTTTTTATCATACTCTTTTGTGTAACCATCAACGGTACCATCTTTAAAGCGCTCTTCTTTTGCAAGTACACCGTTACTATAAAACTTTTTCCAGATGCCTTGTTTTTTTCCGTTCTCGTCGGTTTGGTTTATTTTTTCTTGTTTCTCAACATAACCCATTTTATAATGAATAATGTTTGTAACTAATGTATCAGGCGAATACACATACGAAATACCATCTGCTTTACCATTTTTAAATGGTATAATTTGCTTTACTAATCCGGTTTTATAATAATTATAAGAAGTATCTTGTTTAATATCATTTACAAAATTTTCACGCGAAGTAATAAATCCTGCTGTATCATAGTTTACTACAAAGCCATTCTTTTTTCCTTTACTGTAATTAAATGTTTTTGTAAGCTGTCCCCTATCGTTGTAGAATTTCCATATACTATCTAATAAAAAATCTTTACGATTACCTTCGTTTTTTAAGATTCCTGTTTTGTAATAGTTTTTCCAATAACCATCTGCCTTACCATTTTTCATGGTTCCTTCTGATGATTTTTTTCCGTTATCAAAATAGAAAATATTATAACCGTTTTTAGCAGTAGTAGTGTCGTTTTTTTGAGCATTACAGAAGTAAGAGCTAAGAAGCAAGAAGCAAGAAAAGAGTAGCTTTTGAATTTTAAATTTTAAATTATACACACTTCAAATTTAAGTTATATTTTAAGATAAAGACAACATTCGTAAAATAGGTTTCTTGGCAGCTTCAATTAAATGCGCAGGTAATAATAATTCCGGCTGTTCGTATTTTAATGTTAGATAAATTTTCTCCAGTGTATTTAACTTCATATGTGGGCAATCATTACAAGCGCAACTGTTATTTGGCGGTGCCGGTATAAAAGTTTTTTGTGGAGAATCTTTTACCATTTGATGTAAAATACCTGTCTCCGTGGCAACAATAAATTCTTTACACGGATTTGATTTTACATAATTTAAAATAGCCGTAGTGCTTCCAATAAAATCTGCCTTATCTAAAATAATAGCTTCACACTCAGGGTGTGCTACTAACTGTGCTTGCGGATGTTGTATTTTTAATTTGATAATTTTTTCT
This sequence comes from uncultured Bacteroidota bacterium, assembly GCA_903923915.1. Classification (GTDB taxonomy): domain Bacteria; phylum Bacteroidota; class Bacteroidia; order B-17B0; family Aurantibacillaceae; genus PALSA-968. The sequence continues at coordinate 679 of CAIXZI010000114.1, read as the reverse complement.
AATGAAAATATTTCATGTACCATACAAGCGCCATCCCATAATACCATATTTCTGCTTGTAATTTTATTTACGTAAGCTCCTAAGTTTTTATCGGGTGCAAAAATTATAGGTTGATCTTTTGGTAGACTTTCTACAATTTTTACGGCGTTACTTGATGTGCATATAATATCTGAAAGTGCTTTAATTTCTGCTGTACAGTTAATATAAGAGATTACAATGTGGTTTGGATGTTCTGCCTTAAACTTTGCAAATTGTTGCGGAGGACAAGAATCTGCCAGCGAGCAACCGGCATTCATATCCGGAATTAATACTTTTTTGGTTGGATTTAGTATTTTTGCCGTTTCGGCCATGAAGTGCACACCGGCAAACAAAATAATATCGGCATTTGTTTGCTGCGCCTGCTGTGCAAGCCCAAGACTGTCGCCAATGTAGTCTGCAACATCCTGAATATCGGGGTTTTGGTAGTAGTGGGCAAGGATAACTGCATTTTTTTGTTTTTTCAGAATTTCAATCTCTGCAAAGATATCCATTTGCACATCAACCTGTTCATCCACATATCCTTTACTTACATTACTCATCTATATATATTTTTAAAAGAAATTATATTATTATTTTAGGTGTTAGTTTGGTTAGCAACTTCTTTTTTAAAAGCTTTCAAATATCAGTATTAAAAACATGT
>CAIXZI010000113.1 GCA_903923915.1 uncultured Bacteroidota bacterium | reverse complement strand
GAGGTAAACGTATAATGTGGAGTTAATAAGTAGATAGGGTTAATTTTTTCATCGAGCTGTTTTTCTAAAAGCATTAAACTATCGCTTATTTTATTGGTTTTAAAATAAGTGTATTTCTCTAAAACACCTTTATAATCAGCTGTTTGCAGAATACTATCTTTTAAATGCGTGCGTAGTTTTTTATTGATACGATATTCATACAACTGCAAATCTTTATCTGATAAAGGTCCGCGCCCTTGTGTAATGTAAAACTGACAACCGGATGAAGCATGTTTGGGATTAATATCATCTCCATCGCGCGCAGCGCAAAGCATACCACGCTTATGAAACAAATTGGGTGTAATTTCTGCCGGAATGGTGTATCTGTTATCGCTATCGCCTAAAACCACAAATTGCTTGGCGTGCTTAGAATAAGGGTCTCCTCCCTGTATCATAAAGCCAGCAATAATGCGATGAAAAAGCAGGCTATCGTAAAAATGCTGTTGGGTTAATTTCAAAAAATTATTGAGATGCAAAGGAGTTTCATTACTTAAACGTATTTTTATATCTCCGTATTGGGTTTTTATAAGAACTATTGCTGTACGGCTTGTATCTTCTGCATTTTTTAAGTTTTTAGCAACTGTTTTACCCAAAAAAACAAGGGTAAAAAGCATTAAAAAGGCAAAACTTTTCATTTTTATTAAAATTTTCATAACTTTGTTTGAAAGAGATACAAATATGAAGAAAATTTATTCATTTATATTCATTGCTTTTATTGGAATAATTGCTTTTCAGGGCAGTTCTTGCAAAGGTCCTCAGCCTTGTAAGGCTACGATTACCGTAATGGATAGCGTTGGCGCCCATCCTGTGGCCAACGTTGCCGTGCATTTATATGCCAATGTTACTTATAACGGACAAGTTTTTCAAGGTGATTTAATTGTTGATGGTGTTACTAACGCAAGCGGACAAGTAAATTTTACCATTAAAAACCCATGTATTTTAGATATTAGAGCAACGGTAGCTAATTGCACTACAAATCCTTTTACACACAAATATTGCTTAGGTACAGGTATTATAAGATTTGACGAAGGGCAAACAAATAGCAAAACGGTTAATATTAACCAATAGTTAAGCCAGCCATTTTATTTTTTTTGCCAGAGGATTAAATAAAAATAATCCTATTACGCATCCTGTTGAATTAGCAATAAAATCAAGTACATCGCCGCTACGTTCTGAAAAAATAGTGTATTGCATTATTTCTAAACAACCGCCATACGTTACACAAAAAAAAACAGAAATCCATTTGTAATTCTTCTTAAAAAAACTCGTTTCAGAAAGTGAAATTAATGCGTGCATTAGAAACAGTTGCTCTACAAAAAAAATACCGGCATGAACAAATTTATCAAACGACAAAAGTTCTAACCAATTAATTTTGGGGATAGACTTGCCGGGCATACTGCATAAGCCAAAGATAACCAGTGTCCATAAAATAAAAGGAAGAAATTTTTTCACCAAGAAAATAAAATTACAATTCTGCTTTAGCCAACAGTTCGTTTACTTTAGTCCAGTTTACAACATTCCACCAAGCATTTATATAATCGGCGCGTTTGTTTTGATATTTTAAATAATACGCATGTTCCCAAACATCTAAAGCCAATATGGGCGTTCCTCTAACTTCACTAATAGACATTAACGGATTATCTTGGTTGGGCGTGCTGGTAACTTTTAATTTTTTATTTTCAACTACAAGCCAAGCCCAGCCGCTACCAAAGCGTTTAGCGCCTGCTTCGTTAAATTGTTTTTTAAATTCATCTAAAGAACCAAACGAAGTATTAATAGCATCAGCCACTTTTCCATCGGGATTGTTAGGTTTAGCATCTTTATTTTCGCGCATTAATGTCCAAAATAAAGAATGGTTGTAATGCCCACCGGCATTGTTGCGCACTGCGGCATCAAATGAAGTTATGTTTTTAAAAATTTCTTCTAAGGAATTTGCCGCCGAATGTTTAGTTGTTTGCAAAGCCTTATTCAAATTTGTTACATAAGCCTGATGATGTTTATCGTGATGCAATTCCATGGTTTGCTTGTCAATAAAGGGCTCTAAAGCATCGTACGCATAAGGCAATGCAGGCAAGGTATATTCTTCCATTAAAAAATGTTCGTTGCTAAGTTTCCCCATTGCTTCCATTCTATTAGTTGAAATAATAGATGTAGCAATTGTTCCTAATGATAATAAGGCTGATTTTTTTAAGAAGTCTCTGCGTTCTGACATGTTTTTAGTTTAAAAGTTAAAAGCACTAAGTTATAAGTTATCTATAACCTTTTTAAAATTTTAACTTATCAATTTCAAATTACTTCTACCTCAGCAAGCGCATGAAATAAATAGATGCTTCCCGTAGAAATTTCCTTACAACGATAGCGCGTGCGAATACGTTCGCCCTTTTCAAACAAACGTTCGCCATTGTATTTAAAAACAGTTTTATGCGGAAGCGTTTCAATGAAAATTTTCTCGTCGTTTTTTTCATCGTATCGTTTTAAAATACGAAGTAAGTTAGAATCGCTACAACTGGATGCTGCCGGACTAAGCAAATGTTTTTGCAAAGCAAGCAATACATCTGTAGGAAAATAATCTGCATTTAAAAAATGCCGCATTAACAATTTATAATTTTGTTTCCACTCTTCGCCATGCGGATTAACTGAATCTTTATGCCTTGTAAACGTTACCAAGTGCGCAACCTCATGCACCAGTGTGATTAAAAACGCGTATTTATTTAAATTATAATTAATGGTAATGATGTGATTTTGTCCGCCATACGGAGAACGATAATCGCCTAGTTTGGTATTTCGTTCGCGCTTTATTTTTAGTTTAAAATCGTACTCAATAATCCATCTGGCAATAATAGGCACGGCAGGCTCAGGGATATATTTTTGCAGCACATTACTATTTCTTTCAAATTGGCTCACCTCACAAAATTACTACGCCTGTTGCATTTATTATTTTAATTGAATTTGTTTTTTAAACAATAGACTAACTAATTATATTTGTTTGATGAACATAGAAGAACTTAGAGAATACTGTATAGCCAAACCTTTTGTAGAAGAAACATTTCCGTTTGGCGAAGAAACCCTTGTTTTTAAAGTAATGGACAAGGCTTTTCTTTTAACCGGAATAAGCGAACACCCTTTGCGTTTTAATGTTAAGTGCGATCCTGAACAAGCTATTGAATTGCGCGAGCAATACAGTTATGTGTTACCGGGCTATCACATGAATAAAAAACACTGGAATACAATTGTTTGTGAAAACACAGCAAACAAAAAACTTGTAAAACAATGGATAGACGATTCTTACCAATTAGTATTAGAT
>CAIXZI010000112.1 GCA_903923915.1 uncultured Bacteroidota bacterium | reverse complement strand
CTGGAATTTTGGAGACGGAAGCAATTCTTCTCAAGTAGCACCCCAACATAGTTATGCGACTTCAAATACATATAACATTACATTGACTGAAACCAGCAATTATGGTTGTATTTCGACACTTAGTCAAACTGTTACAGCTTATCCAAAACCAATTGTAAATTTTATGGCTAATCCGGTTTGTGAGTTGCAGGCAAGTGTGTTTAATAATACATCTTCAATTGCAAGTGGTAGCATTTCTTCTTATGGTTGGGATTTTACCAGTAATAACAGCATAGATAATACTACGAAAAACCTTACTAATACCTATGCGCAAGGCGGAAATTTTAATTGCACGCTTCATGCAACATCTGATAAAGGCTGTATAGATTCTGCTATAAAAACTGTTATAATATATCACAATCCCGTTGCAAATTTCACAGCTCCTTCGACTTGTAGCGGATTAGCTATGCAATTTACAGATGCATCTACTTCACAAAATGGTACTATTACTGTTTGGGATTGGGATTTTACCAGTGATGGCAGCGTAGATAATTTATCTCAAAACCCTACGAATGTTTATGCTAATGCAGGGCAAATTTTAGTAACCCTGCAAGTTCAAACAAACTTTGGTTGTATGAATACTATTAAAAAGCCTGTTCGTATAAATGCTACTCCGGTTGCGGATTTTGCTGTAACGCACCAAATGGGTTGCCCAGATAATATGTGTGTGGGTATGGTAAATAACTCGAGCATACAAGGTGGCATCATTACAAATTGGTTATGGAATTTTGGAGATAATTCTACATCTTCTCAAAACTCGCCAACACATTGTTTTAAAAGCGGTACGTACAACGTTGGTTTAGCGGTTACTTCAGATAGTGGATGTACATCATCATTTAAAATAAATAATGCCATAACCGTTTATCCTAAACCTGTGGCAGGATTTGCATACACACCTAATAACGTAGATGTTTTAGACCCAACCGTTACCATTGTAAATGAAGCACTGGGGGCTACTAATTACTTGTATTTTATTTCAGATGGATATGTAGTTACCGGACAGCCTAATTTTACACACACCTTTGGCAGCGAAACACCTCAAAATTATACAGCATTGCAAGTGGTTACAAATAGCTTTGGTTGTAAAGATTCTGTAGAGCATACTATAGTTATAAATCCGGGTTATACATTTTATATACCTAATGCTTTTACACCTAATAGCGATGGTACAAATGAAACGTTTAAAGGTATTGGAATTGGAATTAAAAATTACACTATTATGATTTTTGATAGATGGGGAGAAGTTATTTTTCAATCGGATGATATGGAACACGGATGGGATGGCACTTTTAAAGGTAAAGGAGGAGCGGTAGTACAAGAGGATGTTTACATTTGGAAAATTCAATTACGTGATGAAAAAAATAATGAACATGATTTAGCCGGAACGGTATCTGTAATAAAATAAATTAAAAGAAGGCTGCTACATTAGAAATAGTGTGGCAGTTTTTTAAATAACAAATAATTTATACTTTAAATAAAAGTAAAATTTGCTAATAAAATATCCCATCATAATACCAGTAACACCGGATATAAAAACATTTATTGGGTAATGTGCACCTACATATATTCTGCTATAAGCAACTAAAAGTGCCCATATAATTAAAAGTACCTTAAAGCCTTTAAAGCCATGTTTTATGGTGAAAAATAAAAAAGAAGTAATGCAAAATATTAAACATGATTTGTATGAAAAAAGCGAGTGGTTTTTTGCAATACAATTTCTACCTAACAAACGAACAAATGAAGATATATCAGGGTTTTCACAAGGCCTATCTCTGTAATATAAACTTTTAAAAATATCTTCAAGCAAATAACGACAAACAAAATATTGTGTAACTAAAATGGCAAATAAAAGTATTAGGTTTAAGTAGGGATGATAACCATCATCTTGCTGCTTAAAATATTTAATGGCAATAAAAGCAGACAATAAAAAAACAGGGATAAATGAAGCCAAATTGCTAGTAAAAAGCATTAGGTAATCTAAAACAGCATGATGATTACTGTTTAAAGCAAGAAAAAGTTTTTCATCTAATTTATCTATAAAAGATATATCCATTTTCGAAGGATGAAGTTAGTGAAAATAATTTTATTTTCTTTAACTTTTTTTTAAAATTACTCGCAAATGAATTTTAACGTTTTAGTTTTTTGTTAAAACAGCAACTTGTAAAAATAAAAAGCCGCTACTCTTTCGATGCAGCGGCTTTAAATAATTGGTATGTTTTTTTATTTTGTTTGTGCAGCTTCTAATGTAATTTCAATATTTACATCTTCGCCTAAACCACCGGCTTCACCAACGCCAAAATCAGTACGTTTAAAAGTACCTTTTCCGTTAAAGCCAATAATATTAGCTGGAGTTTCTCCTTTAGCTGTATAAGTTTTTCCTTCAGTTAAACCAACGTAGTTAAAGTTTAAAGTAACATATTTAGTAACACCTTTCAACGTTAATTTACCTTTAGCTATATAGCTAAATTCGCCTCCGGTAGTGTCTTTCACAATTTCAGTAGCTTCAAAAATTGCCTTTTTGTATTTAGCTACATCAAAAAAGTAATTTTTTTCTCTTAAATGCTCGTCACGCATAGAGTTTTGTGTATTTAAAGAAGCCATATCTAAACGAATATAGATTTTAGAACCTGTAGTAGCATCAAAATTAACCACCCCGCTGTCAACATTAATAGTTCCGCGTGTGTCGCTAATAATATGTTTAATGCTAAATGCAACCGATGAGTGAGCTCCATCAACCATATAAGCACCTTTAACTTCAGCAATATCTTTTTTGCCTAAGTTCATAATGCTGTCGCATTGTGCTTTGCTGGTGCAAGTATATTCTTTACCGTTAATGTTGCATTTTAAAATTTCTTGTTTAACCATATCTCCACCTTCAACAACTGCTATGTAAGGAGCGATTACTAAAGACACGATAGACATTAATTTAATTAAGATGTTCATGGATGGACCTGAAGTATCTTTAAAAGGATCTCCCACAGTGTCTCCTGTTACAGAAGCTTTGTGTGGTTCAGATTTTTTATAGAACATTTCGCCATTAATCATTACTCCTTTTTCAAATGATTTTTTAGCGTTATCCCAAGCGCCACCTGCGTTAGATTGGAAAATACCCATTAACACACCACTTACAGTAACACCGGCTAATAAACCACCTAATACTTCTGGTCCGAATGTAAAACCTACAAGTACCGGAGTAATTAAAGCAATAGCACCCGGCATCATCATTTCGCGGATAGAAGCTTTGGTAGAAATAGCCACACATTTTTCGTATTCAGGTTTTGCTTTGTATTCCATAATACCCGGAATTTCGCGAAACTGACGACGAACTTCCTGTACCATATCCATAGCTGCTTTACCAACCGCCTGGATACACAATGCTG
>CAIXZI010000111.1 GCA_903923915.1 uncultured Bacteroidota bacterium | reverse complement strand
GCAATAAATTGCCAAGTGCCGAATTTATGAAAAATGGCGCATGGCAATTAGACTCTCTTATTTGTTTTAATAAAAGTTCAGATAGATTTGTTACTTGTTTAATGTGTAAATGTCAAAAATATAAAACATGCAACGCTGAGGATTTACACTTTTTATATGGAGCTAAAATAAGTGAGAAATGGTATTTTTTCTTAGGAGCTACTGTATATCTACCCCGCAATATGTATCAAAAAGATGTACATAACCCATTAAGTTTTGCTAAGTTGCACGAGATAGCTTTAAAAGAAATTTTTGGCGGTTATTTAACCAAGGATGGGGAGATAAATGAGCAATTTTTTAAAGATAATTTTGAAGATACAGGTTGGGGTGTAACATCGGGTAAAAAAGAAGATTTTGAAAAAGCATATTTACAAAAAGTTGCCAATAATTGGTACAGTGAAAAAAAAGATACCGCTAATAAAGTTTTGCCTTAGAATAGTTCTTATTATACATACACAAATCTTTAAATATGACTGTTACAATAGCCTGTGGCTTAAAATATTGTAGCTTATACTCCAAAAAGCGCACTTTGTCGTTTTTTGCATTTTTCTTACATTATTTTAACTAAATTTAGTGCTTAACTCCCAAAATGGGTGTTGATATAATATTGCATTGATTAAACAAATTTACATACGCTATTTATTAAGTACGGTACTTGCACTGTTTTATATTGCCGGTACATTAAAAGCTCAAACAAATAAAGGGGTTGGGGTAGAAGTGCGTGAAAATAAAAATCAAAAAAACAATTTAAAAACAACGTCATCTGCTAATTGCCCAAGCGGTAGTGCCGTTGATTTTTTTGCCATAGATACAACAAGCGGTACTTTACTAAGCAGTAGCAATAATTTAACCTTAAGTTGTGGCGCTGCCCCTTTTCTTATTAAGGCGGACAATACATCTGATATTGTTACACCTTGTGTTTTAAGCCAGTATAATATTAGTGGCCTTGATTTTAATTTTTATAATGAAGCCACTGAAACTTTTTATGAAGGAAATAAAGATTTGTTTTGCATAGGGCCTTCATCAAGTTGTCTATTTCCTGTGGGCGGTACTGGTGGTCCGGTTACAGGCTCGTGGAACATAGATAAAATATATTTAGATCCTAGTCAACAACACAACTTTCAGTTCTGTTATACCGGCGCACTTCCGCTTATGTCAAATGTTCAGCTGCAAGATTGTTGGACAGGAGATTCATTAGCTCCTGTAAGATCATTTGGTTTAATATTATCTAACAATTGTTTTATGGATTCTATATTGGCTAATACCGATATTGGAATAGCTTCTTATAGTATAGCTCCTGCAAGTGCCAGTGTTGCTTTTACCGATTTTCACAATGGAAAAAGCATTGTAAACCCAGCACTATTACCTGCGGGGACTTATACCGTTACCTATAGTTTTACACCTTCGGTTAGTTCTGGTTGTAACATGGTAAACGGTACATTTAAATTTACCATATTGCCTGTTGCAATAAGCGTAAACAGTCCGACTATTTGTGCCGGTGCAACGGCTACCTTAACAGCAAGCGGTGCTTCAACCAGTTATAGCTGGTCGCCCGGTTTAAGTGCCACCACAGGAAGTACAGTAACAGCTACACCAAGTACAGGCGTAACTATTTATACGGTTACCGGTACAAAAGGAACGTGTACAACAACAGCTACATCAACCGTAACTGTTAATGCAACACCTACCGTAACTGTAAATTCTCCTTCCGTTTGTGCAGGAAGTACAGCAACATTAACCGCAAACGGCGCAACAACTTATTCATGGAGTCCGGCAACAGGATTAAGTGCCACAACCGGAAGTGTTGTTACAACTACCACTTCATCATTAACAACTTATACGGTAACGGGTAAATTAGGCGGATGCTCGTCATCAGCTACCGCAACAATAATCGTTAATCCAACACTAACTATAACAGTAAACTCAGCCACCATTTGTGTTGGAGGAACAGCTACTTTAACAGCAAGTGGCGCAACTACTTATACATGGAATACATTAGCTACGGGCGCAACAATTAATGCGTCTCCAACCACAACAACACCTTACACGGTTACGGCAACATCTGGTGGCTGTGTATCATCTGCAACAACAAGTATAAAAGTAAATCAACTGCCAACTATAACAGTAAACAGCCCCTCTATTTGTGCGGGAAGTACAGCTACTTTAATTGCAAATGGTGCTACTACTTATACATGGAATACATCTGTAATAAGCAATAGTATTACTACTTTGCCAACCTCTACAACACCCTACACAGTTACAGGCACAGATGCAAATAATTGCAAAAACTCTGCCACAACAACTGTAACTGTAAACTCTGCACCAACCATTAGCGTAAACACGGCAACTATTTGCGCAGGAGGCACAGCAACATTAACAGCAAGTGGGGCAACCACTTACACATGGAATACATTAGCTACAAATGCAAGTATTACCACCTCGCCTACTACTACAACACTTTATACTGTGAGTGCAACTACAAACGGATGCTCATCAACAAAAACAACAACTGTAACTGTAAATAATTTACCCACTATTAGTGTAAACTCAGCTACTATTTGTATTGGAAATACTGCTACGTTAACAGCAAGTGGAGCAGCAACTTATACATGGAACACATTAGCAACAATTGCAACTATTACAACAACGCCAGCTACCACAACACCATACACAGTTACAGGAACTGATGTAAATAATTGTAAAAACATAGCTACAGTAACAGTTATTGTAAACTCTTTACCAATCATTAGTGTTAACACGGCTACTATTTGTGCAGGAGTTACAACAACGCTTACAGCAAGCGGCGCTAACACTTATACATGGAATACATCTTCAACAAATACAAGTATTACTATAACACCAATCACAACAACACCATATACTGTTACAGGCACAAATGCTAATGCTTGCAAAAACACAGCCACCACAACAGTTACAGTAAATGCTTTGCCAACCATAACTGCAAATAGTGTTTCGGTATGCGCAGGAAATACAGCTACTTTAACAGCAAGTGGTGCAAGCACATACACATGGAATACATCTGCAACAAATGCAAGTATTACTGTAACACCAACCACAACAACACCATACACCGTTACAGGTACAAATGCTAATTCTTGCAAAAATACTGCAACTGCAACTATTACTGTAAACCCTCTACCAATCATAACAGTAAACAGTGCCACTATTTGTGCAGGAGGTATTGCAATATTAACTGCTAACGGAGCAACTACATATAGCTGGAATACATCGGCTACAAGCGCTGTTATTACTACCTCGCCATCTGCAACAACACCTTATACAGTTATGGGTACAGATATACATGCTTGTAAAAACATAGCTACAACCACTGTAACGGTAAATTCTTTGCCAATTATTAGTGTTAATACAGCAACCATTTGCGCAGGAGGCATGGCCATATTAACAGCAAATGGGGCAACTACATATACATGGAGTACATTAGCTACCAATCCTTCTATTGCAATATCACCCATAACAACAACGGTTTATACGGTTACAGGTACAGACATACACGCTTGCAAAAACATAGCTACAACTACTGTAAGCATAAATCCAAAACCAGTTGTAACAGCCAGTGTTAGTTCATCTGTTTGTGTGGGGCAAGCCTTACATTTTCATGCAAATACTTCTACAAACGGGGTAACATATAGTTGGAGTGGTCCGAATGGATATACATCTTTGTTACAAAATCCTACTATCACAAATGCTTCACTTGCTAATGCGGGCACATACATAGTAAATGCAACTTCGTCTTTTGGTTGCACAACAACAGATACACTTAAAGTTAATGTTGATGTTTTGCCTACTGTTGCTAATGCAGGCAGAGATACTTCTATTTATGCGTCTTCCTTATCGTTAAACGGAAATGTTGCATTGGTGGGAACCGGCTCTTGGTCTGTTATTAGCGGAAGCGGAAACATAATAAACAATACAAGTGCAAACACACAAATAACTAATTTACAAAGCGGGCAAACTATTTTGCAGTGGGCAATTTCAAATGGAGCGTGTCCTATTTCTTTTGATGATATTGCAATTACTATAAAAGATTTACTTATTCCAAACGGCTTCTCTCCTAATGGAGATGGCGTAAACGACAATTTTGAAATAAAAGGATTAGAAGAATATAGTAATGTAAAAATAAATGTGTTTAACCGTTGGGGAAATTTGGTTTACGATAACGGCGATTATAAAAACAATTGGAATGGCAAGAACTTGTCTGGCGAAGATTTGAGTGACGATACTTATTTCTTCACTTTAGAAATTCCAAACAGAAGTCATCTCAAAGGTTACGTAATACTGAAAAGAAAATGAAAAAACTTTTAATTATAGCGTTTTCATTTTTAGGTGCATTAAATATACACGCCCAGCACGATAATTTATATAGTCAGTATATGTTTAACAGTTTACTTATAAACCCTGCATATGCCGGAAGTAATGATGTGCTTAGTGCTACACTTGTTAATCGCAATCAATGGGTTGGTTTTGATGGGGCGCCCAGAACAAGCACATTTAGCTTACACACACCTTTAAAAAATAAAAAAATAAATATTGGTTTAACGTTTACTAATGACCAATTTGGCATTACTACTCAAAATAAAATAAATGTGATGGGTGCCTACAGATTGTTTTTAAAGAATAGTAGTTTATCATTTGGCTTGCAACTGGGCATGAACTTTATAAAAAATAATTGGAACACCATTCAAACCACTACACCCGGCGACCAAGTATTTACAGGACAATATAGCGCACAAAATGTACCTCAAACCGGTTTTGGCTTATACTACAAAGCACAAAAATTTTATGTAGGCTTATCTTCGCCAGATATGTTTTCCATATCAACTTCTAAAACCACTTATAAATCTGCCTTACTCACTGCGGGCTATCTTTTTGCGGTATCAGAAAATGTAAAAATTAAACCTTCCATTTTAGCAAAATACATTCATAACTCGCCTTTTGAAATTGATGTAAATGCTGTTGTTTATTTTAAAATATTGGGCATTGGCTATTCATACCGTTCAAACGACGCGATGGTATTTTTAGCTACAGTAAACATAAACAAACAATTTAGCGCTGGTTATTCATACGATTTAACTACATCCAAATTATCGACGTATGTTAGAGGCTCTCATGAAATTATGTTGAAGTACGAATTTAGTTATAAGGTAAACCCGCAAAGCCCGCGCTATTTTTAATATATGAAAAAGTGTTACAAACTTATTATATATGTATTTTTTCTTATTGGCCTACATTCCTTATCCATAGCACAATACGAAGATTCTATTCGTTATGAAATCCGTAATTTATCTATCAATTCTAAGCGTTCAGATTTTAGTCCGTTTTTGTTTAATAAGAAGTTATATTTCTCGTCTGGCCGTGATAACGATTTTGGTGTTAAATATTACACCATAGAAAACAATCAAGAGTTAATTGATGTGTTTTATGCCGAAAAAACAGATTCTGTAAATTACAAAAAACTAAAGCCTTTTACAGAAGCAAACACCAAGTATAACGATGGGCCTATTTGCATAAGTAAAGACGGCAAGCAATTATTTATAAGCAAAACCGATTTAGACAGAGCAAAAGGCAAGGGTAAAAAACCATTAAGTATTTTTGTTTCTCATAAAACAGATAAAGGCTGGAGTGAGCCAGAAGTG
>CAIXZI010000110.1 GCA_903923915.1 uncultured Bacteroidota bacterium | reverse complement strand
ATGAAAGGTTTTTAAAATTTCTTTTTCTTCAGCTAATGTTGGATAAGAAACTTCTATTTTAAATAAAAACCTGTCAAGTTGCGCTTCAGGCAAGCGATAGGTGCCTTCTTGTTCAATTGGGTTTTGTGTGGCCAGCACCATAAACGGACTATCCAAAATATGCGTTGTTCCATCAACCGTTATTTGTCGCTCTTCCATAGCCTCAAATAGCGCTGCTTGCGTTTTTGCCGGTGCGCGATTTATTTCATCGGTAAGCACAATGTTAGCAAACAGCGGACCTCGTTTAAATTCAAACTCATTGGTTTTTGCATTATAAATCATGGTACCAATAACGTCACTGGGCATTAAATCGGGAGTGAATTGTATGCGTTTAAATTGCGCATCAATTGTTTTGGCCAACAATTTTGTCATAAGTGTTTTTGCTACGCCGGGCACTCCCTCTATTAAAACATGACCATCTGCTAACAAAGCCATTAAAAGTAAATCTATTGTTTGGTGTTGCCCAATTATATATTTACCAATCTCGTGTTTTAGGGCTTCCGTAGTTTGATGAATGCCACTTAAATCAATCCGTGTTTCAAAATTTTCCATATATGTTAACGTTTATTTTGTTTGTAAAAATTTTCAATTAAAGTGTTCAGTTCTACTAATTCTTTTTCAGTTATAGATGTTTGTTTAGAAACATAGTGAATGAAAGCTATCAGTTTTTTTATTTCTTCTAAAGGAATGGTTGATAATTTAGAAATGCGCAAAAGGCTTTCTGCATCAAGACTTCTGCCGCTTATTAAAAATTTACTTCGTAGAAATTCATGAAAGGAATTTATTTTTTCTTCAGCAATGATTTTATGATTTTTGGTATTATAATAAACGCTGCCTACTACTTCAACAAACTGTAACGTTGTGTTTTGTAAAGTTTCTACAATTGGAATTGCTGTTTGTTTGCGTTTTAATGCAAATACCATAAAAATCAATAAAGCTATAAAATCTAAAGAATATGCTGCGTATAACGAATCATGAGCAAAAATAAATTGAAGCTCAGAACCTTGATTTTTGTTAAAGCTTTTGTAAAATTCATCCCAATAAACATTCTCTGTGTTGAGGTAACTAAATGTTTTATAAGCAACTTCTCTGTTAGGATTATTTACTACAAAGTAATTGGTGTAAATATCCGGAATGGAAATAAAATAAAAACTCCCTTTTCCTACAGAAGTCTTTACAAATAAGGCGTTTGAATCGGGAGTTGTTGCCAATACAGTAATTTTTGAAGTATCAAAATTTTTAAAAAAAGATACATCAATACTTTTAGGATACACATAATTTTTACTTGATTTTAAATTTGAATTGCAAAAATTGAGTTCTAACTTTTTTGTTGTATCATTAAAAAAATCGTAGTTGTAAGCAGTTTCGATTTTAAAAGTATCAGCTAACAAGCCGCTAAAACTATTGGCTGCCATAAATACGGTATTGCCTTTGTTCACAAAATCAAATAAATATTTACAATCTAAATCAGAAAAAGAAAGGTT
>CAIXZI010000109.1 GCA_903923915.1 uncultured Bacteroidota bacterium | reverse complement strand
TAAGAGAATCTACATCAGCCAATAAGTAGCCTTCGCTTCTAAAAGAGGAAATAACATTATTCAGTTCTTCTTCAATGGTTTTTTTTGAATCGTAAAAAGGCTTGATTTTTAATTTTTTTATAAACGAATGATTGTCGCTTACATCAATTTTAAGCGCAATTTTTTGTTGCGCCTTTATTGATAAGCTAATTAGGCAAAAAAACAAGATATATATAGTGTGTTTATTCAATACCAATGCACAACGCACTTTTTAAGTGAATATTTTGTTTGCTAAAATTACATACAACAAAACTAATAATTGTAACTTTGTCTGCTAAAATAAAAACATAACTCATGAAACCTCACAATTTTAGCGCTGGTCCGGGCATTTTACCGGCAGAAGTATTAAAACAAGCATCTGAAGCCTGTATCAACTTCGATAATATGAACCTTTCTTTACTGGAAATTTCTCATCGTAGCAAAAACTACGAAAAGGTAATGGAAGAAGCTCGTTCTATTATTAAAGAACTTTTTGAAGTAGGCGATGAGTATGAAGTGATTTATTTGGGCGGTGGCGCTAGCACACAGTTTGCTATGGTGCCTTATAATTTATTATCAGAAAATGGGTCTGCAGCTTATGTAAACACGGGCGTTTGGGCAAGCAAAGCTATTAAAGAGGCCAAAATTATTGGCAACACAAAAGTTATTGCCTCATCTGAAGATAAAAAATTCAGTTATATTCCTAAAGGATATGAAATTCCAACTGATGCAGATTATTTGCATATCACATCTAACAATACTATTTACGGAACCCAAATAAAACAGTTTCCAAAAACAAACATTCCTTTGGTTTGCGATATGAGTTCAGATATTTTTAGTAGAAAAGTAAACGCTAAAGATTTTTCCTTAATATATGCAGGTGCGCAAAAAAACATGGGCCCTGCAGGTGCTACTATGGTAATGGTTAAAAAAGATGTATTGGGTAAAACAGGCAGAAAAATGCTTTCTATGATGGATTACCAAGTGCACATTAAAGGAGATAGTATGTATAACACACCGCCTGTATTTCCTATCTACGTTACTTTATTGACTTTACAGTGGCTAAAGAAAAACGGGGGTATTGCTTGGATTGAAAAAGTAAACCAACAAAAAGCAGATTTATTATATAATGAAATAGATCGCAACAGTTTATTTTTTGGAACTGTTGTAAAAGAAGATAGAAGCAACATGAACGTTTGTTTCTTAACCAACAAGCCTGAGCTAGAACCTGAGTTTGATAAAATCTGGAAAGATGCAAACATTAGTAGCATACGTGGGCACCGCGATGTGGGTGGCTACCGCGCATCTTTATACAATGCCTTGCCATTAGAAAGCGTGCAGGTGTTGGTGGATACCATGAAAGAATTTGAAAAGAAATTTGCATAATTAAAGCCACAGATTTCACGGATTTGCGCGGATAAAAAATCTATGTTCATCTGCGCAACCTGCGGCAAAAAATAAAAAGTTGACAGCAAGAAAACTAGTTACAAGTTTAACGGACTACTCAGAAAAAAATCTGTGTTCATCTGTGTAATCTGTGGCAAAAAATAAAAAGTTAATATGAGTAAAAAAATTTTAGCCAATGATGGCATTGATGCAGTAGGACAACAAATGCTTGAACAAGCAGGTTTTACAGTTGTTACCGAAAAAGTAGCACAAGAAAATTTAGCTAAAGAATTAAACGATAAAGGCTATATAGCTTTAACGGTGCGTAGTGCAACCAAAGTGCGTAAAGATTTGATTGATGTTTGTCCTAATTTAAAAGTAATTGGTAGGGGAGGAGTTGGCATGGATAATATCGATGTTGATTATGCCCGCAGTAAAAATATTCAGGTAATTAATACACCGGCAGCATCTTCAAATGCTGTGGCTGAGTTAGTGTTTGCGCATTTGTTTAATGCGGTTCGTTTTTTATATGATAGCAACCGTCAGATGCCTGCAAATGGTTTGGATAAGTTTGATGATTTAAAAAAGAAATATGCAAAAGGTATTGAACTTAAAGATAAAACTATTGGTATTATTGGCTTTGGCCGCATCGGACAACAAGTAGCAAAAATTGCCTTAGGTTGCGGCATGAAAGTTTTGGCTTTTGATCCTTTTGTAAAAGAGGCTAAATTACATTTAGATATTCATGGTTTGGCTAATGCTGAAGTAACTGTTCCTACAGTTAGTATAGATGATGTGTATGCAAAAAGTGATTTTATAACCGTGCATGTGCCGGGTGGTAAATTAATTACCGAAACTGAAATTGCTAAAATGAAAAACGGTGTAATTCTTATAAACACAGCACGCGGCGGGGTAATTGATGAAGTTGCTTTGGTAAACGGATTGAATTCTAAAAAAATAGCGCACGTTTGTTTAGATGTTTTTGAAAACGAACCTAAACCAAGCGAAACACTTTTGCATCACGCACAAATTTCTTTAACACCGCATATTGGCGCAGCTACTAACGAAGCTCAAGAGCGTATCGGTGTTGAATTGGCAGAGAAGATTATTGCTGCTTTAAAGTAAGCCTTGCTGTCATCCTGAGTTTGTCGAAGGATAGGCGTTGATAATTCCGTCAGCATGTCAGTCTATTACTTTTGCTTTCTTTGATGGTGATAGATTGTTTTCTTATTATATTTGAACTACCTAATACGCTTTGTATGAAAAAACTTTTACTTTTTTTAGCCGTGGCTTTTTGTTTTAATGCCAACGCTCAATACACCAAGTTGCTCGATTTTCAAGGAACTACAAACGGTGGTGAACCTCAAGGCGATTTAATGCAAGCAAGCGATGGTATGTTATATGGAATGACTAGTGGGGGCGGAGCAAATAATATGGGTGTTCTCTTTCAATACAACCCTTCTACTTTAACTTATACCAAAAAAATTGATTTTGATGGGACTACAAACGGTAGCCAACCTTATTATGGCTCTTTATTGCAGGCAAGCGATGGTATGTTATATGGTATGACTAGCGGTGGTGGGGGAAGCAATAGTAATAATTGTGGGGGAGGTGGTTGCGGTGTACTGTTTCAATTCGATCCTTCCACTTCTACTTATACTAAGAAAATTGATTTTGGAAACACTACAGATGCAGGCAATCCTTATGGCTCTTTAATACAGGCAAGCGATGGTATGTTGTATGGTATGACGTGGACTGGTGGTGGAGCAAGTACTTTTTGTAGTAGCAATGGTTGTGGTGTTCTCTTTCAATACAACCCCACAACTAATGTTTATACAAAGAAATTTGCTTTTACAGGTACAGGAGCAAACGGAGGTAACCCTTATGGCTCTTTAATGCAGGCAAGTGACGGTATGCTGTATGGCATGACTAGTTATGGTGGAGCAAATAGCTATTATGGTGTACTCTTTCAATATAATCCTTCCACTTCCACTTTTACTAAGAAGCATGATTTTGCAGGCACTACAGATGGAGGCACTCCATTTGGCTCTTTAATGCAAGCAAGCGATGGTATGCTATATGGAATGACTTCTACTAGTGGAGCAGGTGGAGGTGGGTATGGTGTAATCTTTCAATACAATCTAGCTACTGATGTCTATACCAAAAAGATCGATTTTAATACTACAAATGGATACGCTCCTAAAGGTTCTTTAATACAGGCAAACGATGGTATGTTATATGGAAT
>CAIXZI010000108.1 GCA_903923915.1 uncultured Bacteroidota bacterium | reverse complement strand
CGCATGTGTTTCATCAATATACCTTGCAATTGGTGGGAGTTGATAGAAATAAAATACGCGAGCAATTAGCTGCTAAAGATATTCCGAGTATGATTTATTATCCAATTCCGGTGCATAAACAAAAGGCTTATCAAAGTGAAAGAAACACATCGGCAAACTTTCCAATAACAGAACATTTAGCAACTTGCGTACTTTCATTACCCATGCACACAGAGTTAGATGAAGAAACTTTAAAATATATCACAAACTCTTTATTAGAATTAATAAATAACTAATCATCAAATAGACTAATTGAAATCATGAATATAGCAGTAGTAGGAACAGGATACGTAGGTTTAGTAACAGGCACTTGCTTGGCAGAAACCGGCAACACCGTAATTTGTGTTGACATTAACGAAGAAAAAGTAAAGAAAATGAAAGAAGGTGTGGTGCCTATTTACGAACCACATTTGGATGTTTTATTTCACCGTAATATTAAAGCTGGTCGTTTAAGCTTTACAACAAATCTTGCTGATGCTATTGAAAAAGCAAGCATCATTTTTCTTGCATTACCAACCCCTCCGGGCGAAGATGGTAGCGCTGATTTAAGCTACATCTTAGGAGTAGCCAACGATCTAGGCAAAATAATTAAAGACTATAAAGTTATTGTAGATAAAAGTACGGTACCTGTTGGCACAGCCGATAAAGTGCGCGAAGCCGTTGCTAAAAACGCAAAAGTACCGTTTGATATTGTTTCAAACCCCGAGTTTTTACGTGAAGGTTTTGCGGTAGATGATTTCTTAAAACCAGACCGCGTAGTTATTGGCGCAAGCTCTGATAAAGCTCGTAAGACAATGGAAGAACTTTACAAACCTTATGTTCGTCAGGGTAATCCAATTATTTTTATGGATGAAAAATCGGCTGAGTTAACTAAGTACGCAGCCAACGCATTTCTTGCTACTAAAATTACGTTTATGAACGAAATTGCTAACCTATGCGAAAAAGTTGGCGCAGATGTAGATATGGTTCGTATTGGTATTGGTAGTGATGACCGTATTGGTAAACGTTTCTTATTTCCGGGTATTGGTTATGGTGGAAGCTGTTTCCCTAAAGATGTGCAAGCGCTTGCTAAATCGGCCGCAGAGGTTAGTTACGATTTCAGCATTCTGACTTCGGTAATGGAAGTAAACGAAAAACAAAAAACCATTATCATTCCAAAAATTAAAACCTATTTTAAAGATAATTTAAAAGGAAAACACTTTGCCCTTTGGGGTTTAGCGTTTAAGCCTGATACAGATGATATTCGCGAAGCACCGGCATTATACGTTATAGATGAATTATTGGCTGCAGGAGCAACCGTTACAGCATACGATCCGGAAGCAATGGAAAACGTAAAGAAGCTTTTAGGAGGTAACATAAAATTTGCAGCCGATCAGTACGAAACGCTGCAAAACGCTGATGCATTAATTATTGCTACCGAGTGGAGTTTATTCCGTACACCTGATTTTGATAAAGTAAGTTCTCTGCTAAAAAACAAAGTAATTTTTGATGGAAGAAACCTATATAGTCTCG
The DNA here is from genome assembly GCA_903923915.1 of uncultured Bacteroidota bacterium. Lineage (GTDB taxonomy): Bacteria > Bacteroidota > Bacteroidia > B-17B0 > Aurantibacillaceae > PALSA-968. The sequence goes on along the minus strand of CAIXZI010000108.1, from coordinate 1,740 downwards.
AGCAAATGAAACAACTAAGCTACTACTACTGCAGTATTGGCCGCGAGGTGGTTAAATAAATTAGCTTATTTTTGATATAAATTATCTTGAACATGAATAAATATTTTTTAATTGCTTTATCGTTTCCTTTTGCACTAAGTGCCCAAACTAACGATGGAAGTTTGGGTAAAGTATCTCCCAAAGAAGCAGAAGATAAATTAGTTGCCGGTAATTTTGAAGATGCTATACCTGATTATATTGCGTTACATGCACAAGAACCTCAAAACGAAAAATACACCTACGATTTAGCTGTTTGTTACCTAAACTACAATGGCAACAAAACCAAAGCTGTACCTTATTTAGAAAAAATAACCCACAATGCTAAACACGACCCAAATGCAGATTATCTGTTAGGTCGTGCTTACCAATATGCTTTGCGTTTTGATGATGCCATTACGGCTTTTACACGCTTTACTAAAAATGGTAAAGGAAAAGAAGATAATTTAAAAGATGCCGAACAACAAATTCAGTATTGTTTAAATGCTAAAGAGCGCGTAAAATTTCCGTTAAATGTTACGTTTGAAAATATGGGTAAAACGGTAAACAGCGAGTTTAATGATTACTATGCTTTTGTTCCCTTAGACGAATCGTTTATTATTTTTAACTCTAAGCGCCCGGTAGGTGATGTGGATGTTAAACCCAATGGAGAGTACCCAAACGTGGTGATGTTATCTGAAGTAAAAGATGGCAAATACCAGGCAGCTAAAAAATTAGAATTACAATTACCAAAAGGAACAGCAAATACAGAGGTAATTGGCTTAAGTGCCAACGGAAACACCTTACTACTATATATTAGTGATGCCAAAGGAAGCGGAAACATTTATATCTCAGATCGTGGAGATGATGGTAAATTTCAAAAGCCGTTTTTGTTGGATAAAACCATTAACGCACCTACCAGCGATGAAATTGCAGCTTCTATTAGTGCAGAAGGCGATGTAATTTATTTTGCCAGCAACAGAGCCGGCGGCATGGGCGGTACCGATATTTATGCTTGTCGTAAAACTCCGCAAGGTGCGTGGGGTTTACCACAAAATTTAGGTAAAGAAATTAATACGCCGCAAAACGAAGATTTCCCTAACATAGCGCCGGATGGTAAATCGCTTTACTTTAGTAGTACAGGCCACAGCAGTATGGGTGGTTACGATATTTTTAAAGCTACCAAAAACGAAGAAACCAATGCTTGGGAAAACACCAAAAACGTTGGCTATCCGGTAAATACACCATTAGACGATTATAACTTTCGTGTATCTAAATCAAACCGATATGGCTATATATCTGCTATACGCGAAGACGGACTTGGCGATTATGATAACTACCGCATTACCTTTAATGATGTTGAGCCTGAGCTTTCTTTAATGTACGGACAAGTTTTATCTGAAGATGGTACACAAATTAATTTTCCGGATGTATTGATATCTGTTACCAATGATAAAACGGGCGAGTTGCTGGGCACTTATTTAGCAAACCCTAAAACAGGTAAGTATGTGGTAATTTTGCCTCCGGGTAAATATACACTTGCCGTTGAGTTATTTGATTTTAAACTATTATCCAAAAAGCTGGAAATTTTGGATAAAGTTTCTTTTCAATCTGAAATTGAATTTGACTTGAAATTGCAGTTGCAAAAGTAAATATCTATTTAAACGTTAAAGAAAGACTTAGCCCTGCCCCCACATTAAATGGGTTTTGTGCGCAGAAAAATGT
>CAIXZI010000107.1 GCA_903923915.1 uncultured Bacteroidota bacterium | reverse complement strand
ATCTCTGCATCAAGGTCGTTTATCCCACCACTAGAATTTCTTTTGAAATTAGGACCGTGTACAGGTAAAGGTGGATAAAAATGCCTATTTAAGTTTTTATAAGATTACATTTTTTTACGGATTGCTTTTCGTCAGCGTCCATGTTCACAATTGGCCTAAAAATGTGTGAGATAGTGTAGTCCACATAAGCATCTTGGATGACTCGAGCTAGCTCTAAACAAAATCAATTTTTTAGAACACTCTCTGTTAAACTGTAAACTTAGAAGAATAACGATTTAATTTGAAAAAATTATAAACAATTTACATTTTTTTAAATTGTGAGTATTTAGACCTAAGGATTCGTAGATATGATGATATTTTGGCGATAGTTTGGCAATAAAGGAGCAATCCTTTGTTGTAAGTCATTAGGCATCAAACACGTGAAATAGAAAAAAGATGTATCGTTTAGGAAAAATATCTTCAGTTTGATTCAAATAAATAATAGTTTGTGCTTAAAATTTAGATCTCAACACAAAAAGGGAGGTTGTGATGCTCTCCATGAATAAAATAACCACATTAAAAAAATTTAATCTCGAAGGGGGCCTGGGAGGCGTCTGATGGACCAAGCTTAAAGTTTATATAAATTGATTAAATATATATACATTCTAATACTAGAAAGTATATTTAGATCATACCCCATTTTGTAAAAAACAAAAACAAAGGGCAGAGCGGGGGAGATGGTAACTCCGGGCAGGCAGGTAATGAAGGCTCTCCTGATGGAAACCCTGATACACATGGTAAAGGTGGTACAGGCAATAATCCTGATTTTACAGGACATGGTAACGGACCAGGCGGTACAGGTTTTAGTTTAGCAGGAAGAAAAATTTTAGTACCACCACCAAAAGTTAGCGATGGTAAAGAAGAAGGAATTGTGGTTGTATTTATAACCGTTGATAAACAAGGCAATGTTACCGATGCAGATCCTAATGGAAAAGGAACAACTACATCAAGCGGCGTATTAAAATCAAAAGCTCGTCAGGCTGCCTTACAAGCCAAGTTTAGTCCATCTGATAAGTTTGATACACAAAAAGGTTCTATTGTGTTTAAGTTTCAGTTTTAATTTACTTTACTTTACTTTACTTTACTTTACTTTACTTTGGTTCTTCTTTAGTCGCAGGTGTTGTTGTTGGTGTTTCAGTAGGCGCTGTTATGGTTTCTTTAGGGGTTGGTATTACAGGGGTATCAACTGGTGCTGCTGCAGGCGCAGTGCTTGTTTCTTTTGCTAACGATTCTTTCTTCTTGCAGCTAATTCTATAAGTTAAAAATACTTCGTGCGAACCTGAACTGTAGGTGCTTATGTTAGCCAAACTATAATCGAAAGAATAACCAAATACAAAATTGTATTTCATAACACCTAACGAGGCAACCGCTGTTTCATTAAAATTGGATGAAGCAGAACCTCGGTAAGAAAGTCCAAGCCAAATAAATTTATTGTAAGTAGCTTTAAAGTTTACATCAAATTGTATAGGTGCGCCACCTTCTATGGCTTTAATTAAAGCAGATGGAGTTAGCACAAATTTTTCTTTTACTTTAAAATCATAACCACCATACAAAACATACGTACGTTTTAATCTTTCGGTAAATAAAGCATCGCCCAGGCGAACTTTGTTTTCCATTAATTGCGGTACAGATAAACTGATAAAATATTTACTTCCATACAAATAAACACCTGCATTAACATCAGCAATCATGGTTTTTCCGCTAATACGGTTAAATGTATTATCATTTTGCTCATCTAAAGTCATTTTATCTTTTTGCAAAGATTGCTGTATTAGCATAGGAGCTACGCCAAATGACAATTTTGTTTTTTCATTTATTTTTATGCGATATGAATAAGCAAGCTGCATGGAGGTTGATGCTGTTGGCCCTGCTGTGGCATTAATAACCGAAAAACCTAAACCTACATTTTTAGTAAGTGCGCCATGTATGCTGGCAATTTGTGTATTAGGTGCATTATTAAAGCCTACCCATTGCATGCGCGCCGAAACCGTAACAGGGGCGTAATCTTTTGTGCCGGCTATGGCAGGGTTTAGCAAATAGTCATTGTTTATATACTGACTAAACTCGGGTAACTGTTGGGCAGTAGCTAATGTGCCTATTAAACAATTAGTCAATATGGCAATTAGAATAAATCTATTTTTTAAATTTTTCATGTTTAATATTTTTAGAAGAAGTATTATTTAACAATGGTAACGGTTCCGGTGTATTTGCTGGTATTATTATCTAAATCTATGATATAGTAATAAGCACCCGCAGGAACAGGCTCTCCGTTATATTTTCCATCCCAAGGAGTATTATATCCGGTGGATTTGAATACGATAGAACCCCATTGATTAAATATTTCTACTTTACAATTGGTAAATTCACTAAGGGTACGTATTCTCCATACATCATTTGTGCCGTCTCCATCAGGCGTAAAGGCACTTGGTATGTTTAAACAAGCTAAATCTTGCACAAAAGCATCAACAGTTCCGGTAGCCGTTACTTGTCGGCCAAATTTATCGGTAACGGTTAAATCGTAATTTCCAGGTGAAAGGTTTTTAACTGTAGTGGTAGTATCGCCCGTGCTCCACATGTATTTTACAGGGTTACGACCACCTGTTTCAGTGGCGCTTAAAGAACCGTCTTTCGCCATTGGGCAGGTTTTGGTAGAAGTAAAGTTTACTAAAATTAAGCAGCTCGAATCGGTTAAAGCTTTTACCGAATCTACTGCATGAATAACACGACCATATCTATCGGTAATGGTTACACTATAAGTACCCGGTGCAAGGTTATTGATAGAGCTGGTTGTTTGTCCGTTACTCCATAAATAAGTTAAAGGATATCTGCCTCCGCTAACATTAGCGGTTAAAGAACCTTCATTTATTACCGGACAGGTATTTTGTGCTGTTAAAATAACCGTTGGTGTTATCATTAAACTATCTCGCCAGTTAGCACGCACTATAGTAATACCGGTACCTGCCGCGTTTGCATCAATCTCTAACATGGGTATTTTACTGCCTTGGCTAAACCATTTATACTCATACGCAATGGCACGCGGAACCGTAAAACCAAAATGAACGGTATCAATGTAAACAGAGTCTGTTATGGTAAGCGTGGTTTTTATGCGTAGTGCATTAAATGTGCCGTAAGGTGTTTTAAGTATTCCCCATCCATCTACTTCGTTTACTCTTTTTTGCTTTTTTACATAAGCTCCCAATCCGGTTATGTTAGGTAACGAAAAAACCGAGTTTGATGAATCTTTGTTTAAATAATTCATAGGAAAAGCATACACTCTATCTGCAACAGCGTAGGGTAGAGGTATAGCAGTAGTACCCTCGGTTAAAGGTTCTCCGGTGCATGTATACGCTGTGTTAGATTTTTTGTAAAAGTCGTACACGTTTGTAGGTGCCGAGCCAATTATAGACCATGGAAACGGATAGGGAGAATAGTTACGAACACCAAAATTACTGTAGGTGGGTAACGAAAATGGAAGCGCATAAGGGGTTGAAGCTGCCGAAACAAACTGAATATGGCGTTGAGAATCGGGAATAAGTTTACTGTAATCCCACAGAAAATTTGCCCCGGTTGAATCCGGATGAAAATTTGCCAAGGAGGTATTAACACTAATTAAAATGTTATCGTTTAAGTTAGGCATATCTGCATTAGTAATAGTAATTTGCGCAGATAAACTATGCAAACTAAAAAACAGAACAGAAGATAGAAGTAGCTTTTTTATTTTCATTTATTTAAATTGATTGGCTAAAATAACAATTGAAAAGTAATTTCATTATTTATTTTGCGGTTTTTTATCTAAAAATACATTAGTAAGTTGCTGATTACTAAAAAAGTGTATCTTTGCCCCCTATTTTTAAATAGCTTAGAAATGACCAAGTCCGACATAGTAAATGAGATAGCTGAAAAAACAGGGGTAGAACGCACCATTGTGTTAAATACAGTTGAATCTTTTATGAAGGTTGTTAAAAACAACATGACTCAGGGTAAAAACATTTACTTACGTGGGTTTGGCACTTTTTTATGTAAAAAACGTGCAGCTAAAATTGGTCGTAATATCACTAAAAACCAAGCTGTACATATACCAGCACACTTTATACCTGCTTTTAAACCTGCCAAAACTTTTGCTGATAAGATTAAGAAAAACGTTAAAGTAACCGATAAACCAGAATGAAAAATACCCGTACACTGCAATTAGTTGTAGTTACCTGTTCTATCATACTGTTCGTTCTTTTATTTATTGCCAACAAAAAACCGGTTAAAAAAGCCGAAGATATTGCTGAAAAAGAAACTGCAACCCAGGTTGTAGATACTAAAGTATATGTAGATGCCCTTGTTTCGGCTATGCCGGATAAAGACAAAAAAGAATTTGAAAATCTTGATAAAAAAGCTACTGATACCTTAGGTATAAACGCCGTGGTTAACTTTTTCAATACCAGAAAAATGCCTGTTGCCTCTTGCTTTTACTATCAAAAAAAAGCAGAAAAGGTTAACACAGCCAAAATTTGGTGCGATGCAGGTAATCGTTATTTTTACTCGGTAGGTTTTGTAAAAGATAAAAATCAAGCACAAAGCCTGTATCAAAGCGCTATGTTTTGTTACAACAAATCTTTAGCCATTCAACCAAATTACAGTCAAGCTAAAATTCAGTTAGCCTCTTGTTATGTGGAAGGAAGTGCAGATCCTATGAAAGGTATTGGTATGTTAAAAGAAGTTGAACAGGCCGATAGCACAAACATACAGGTGCAAATGGTTTTGGGCGCTTTTGCGGTAAAATCGGGTCAGTTTGATAAAGCTGAAGCTCGTTATCAAAAAGTATTAAAAATAAAACCAGACTACTTAGAAGCCTATTTATTTTTGGCCGATGTGTATGAGAAAAAAGGAGAAAAACCTAAAACAATTGAGACACTTGAAAAATACGTGGCTTTAACGCCCGACAAAGAAATTAGAGTACAGATTAAAAAATATATAGTACAACTGAAAAGTAATTAATAAGAAACTAAAATTAATGTTTAACCAGCCGAGGTAATTAAGCCAAAGCACAAAAATAAATTCTATGCCAAGCGGAAAGAAAAGAAAACGTCATAAAATGGCCACCCACAAACGCAAAAAACGTTTGAGAAAAAATCGCCATAAAAAGAAATAATCCATTTCTTTAAATAATTCGCCCAATGCTGAAAAGAGTACATCTTTTCAGCTTTTGTCGCATATATATATTCAATCATATTTATCGTGAACTACGAACTGATTATAAACAAAACCTCAGACGAGTTAGTTATAGCCCTGCTTAACGACAAACGTTTGATAGAGCTGCACCGCGAAAAAGGTAACCTTAAGTGGGCAGTTGGAGACATTTACTTAGGCAGAGTTGGTAAGGTAATGACCGGTTTAAATGCCGCGTTTATTGATGTGGGCTATGAAAAAGATGCCTTTTTGCATTATTTAGATTTAGGCCCTCAAGCATCTACTCTTACCAAATTTGTTGAACAAGTAAAATCTGGCAAGCAAACTACATCTAACCTGATGTATTTTAAAGCCGAAAAAGATATTCCTAAAGATGGTAAAATAAATACGCTTGTAAAAAGCGGACAAGACATTTTAATTAAGGTTGCCAAAGAACCTATTTCTGCCAAAGGCCCGCGCGTTACGTGCGAGATTTCTTTAGCCGGAAGGTTTTTAGTGCTTATTCCTTTTGCCGATAAAGTTTCTATTTCATCTAAAATTAGAAGCCAGGATGAAAAAGTACGCCTTAAAGAACTGGTTACAAATATTAAACCGAAGAATTTTGGAGTGATTATTCGTACTGTGGCTGAAGGTAAAACCGTACAAGAAGTTGAAGCTGATTTAAACGATTTGATTGCTAAGTGGGAAGAATGTTTTAACGCCCTTAAAACCGCAACACCACCTATGCGTGTGCTTGGTGAGGTTGATAGAACTAATGCATTGTTACGTGATATATTGAACGAAAAATTCTCTGCCGTTCATATTAACGATAAGCAATTACATACCGATATAACTACGTATTTAAAAAATATTGCGCCCGATCAGCTAAGTATTATAAAATCGTATGAAGGTAAAATCCCAATCTTTGATAATTTTGGAATCGAAAAACAAATTAAATCATTGTTTGGAAAAACGGTTCATTTAAAAAGCGGAGCTTACCTAATTGTTGAGCATACCGAAGCTTTACACGTTATTGATGTAAACAGCGGAAACCGTGCAAAGTCAACCAATTCGCAAGATGAAAATGCGTTGGAAGTTAACTTAGAAGCTGCTGCCGAAATTGCCCGTCAATTAAGACTGCGCGATATGGGGGGCATTATTGTAGTTGATTTTATCGACATGCGTAACCCCGAATATCGTAGAGAACTGTTTGAGAAATTCAAAGAGTTTATGAAGACAGATAGGGCTAAGCATAACATTTTGCCGCCAAGTAAATTTGGATTAATACAACTTACCCGCCAGCGTGTGCGCCCCGAAATGAATGTAGATGTTCAGGAGGTTTGTCCAAGTTGTAACGGTACCGGCAAAGTACAGCCAAGTGTGTTATTTGTTGAGCAGATAGAAAGCGCCTTACGTTTTGTTATTCAAGAGCAAAACTTAAAAAAGATTACACTTTGTGTACATCCGTATATCGAAGCATTTATTACCAAAGGCAAAGGCTTTATGTTCTGGAAAACCTTGCTGAACAAATGGAAAAAAGAAACAGGTTGCAATATTACGCTGCGCTCTATGGCCTCTTTTGGCTTTACGCAGTTTAAATTTTATAACGAAGCTGATGATGAGATAATCATGTAACACAAACAAATCTTGTAAATATAAATCCCGCTTATGGCGGGATTTTTTTTGATACTAAGTGAACCAAAAACCACTACGTTTTGTTATAATAGACTTCTACTGATAACAATGCGTGGTTATGTTAAATTTGTTGAAACAGTAAGAAGTCTATTCATATTCTTCAACGTGCTCAGGATAGGCAAATAAGTGAATGATGTAACTTTTTAAAAAAGTTATGCAATAGCTATAGACTTATTAATAATGACATTTGCTATAGTACAGTAAGTAATTAGCAAACCACTATGAAAACAATTTTATTAATTGAAAGCAACGCCGCAATTCTTGAAAATTTGGTTGAGGGATTGGAAATGGAAGGATATAATATACTTGCCAGTAATAATGGAAAAAAAGGAATTGAACTTGCCAAAAAATTTAAGCCCGATTTAATTATATCAGCTATATTAATGAATGGAATGGATGGTTACGAAGTTTTACGTTTGCTTTTAACTATGGATAAAACACGTGAAATACCATTTATTTTTAGTACAACAAAATCAGAAAAAAAAGACAAGGCATTAGCTTTAGGGCTTGGCGCCGATGATTACATGATTAAACCTTATGGATTTGAACATTTGTTTGAATTATCGAAGGCACTAATAACATCAGGAAGCAAAAGGCAAAAAAGTGCATGCAGTAATTTATTACGTAATTAATATTAAAACTATAAAAATGGAAAACAGAACGTATAACTCAGAACTTAGGGCTTTGCTATCAATAAGAACTTTTAGCAAATTATTAAATAAGCATTATGCGCAAATGATACTTACCGAAGTTGATTTTGATGCACTCAATAAGCAAGCTACATCTATCATAGAAACGCATTGTACCATTGCACAGCAACAAATATGGGTAAATAGTTTAGAAGAAGTTACTAAATCAATTACTAATATACGCCAAATACTAAAATTGGCAAAGCAAGATATAGCTACTAACAGCAACCTCAACTCATTAGAATTTGGCGAATTGTTTGATTTGCGTTTAACTAAATTAAGGCAAGCCAATAAAGCTTTGGCAGCCCTTGGGTTTTCTATTTTGCCCCAAAGTACCCATAAACATTGGGAAAAAGATATATGTAATTTTGAAGAAACTGTTTTGCCTATATTTATTTCGTATGCCAAAGCATGTAGTGTTGAACTTAAAATGATTAAAAAATATACTCCTAAAGAGTTGGATGTAATTACTGAAATTATTTTAAATGATATACCTGAGAGTTTTTCATTTGAGGAAGCTGATAAATATGAAAAAGATTATTATAAAGCCGCTGTAGATTTAAAATTAGAATTTAGACAGGATAAAAACCTTTGGGATACATTTTTAGATGTGTTAGCCGGAGGAGCTAACCAATCGCCCTCACAAAGGGTTATGATGCAAAGATGGCTTGAAGGAGAAAAACAGGATTTGTAATTTTTTTTTAAATTATTTATTTGCTATTACAAACATGGGTTTAAATTTGTATTTCCTTTCGTTTCTCAGCGTGGTTAAAAACCTAACGTTAAAAAAAAGTAATTTTGGTTTGAAAAGCATTGTAGCTAAATTTATGTATAATAACCTCATTGTTTAATTAGTTTTAAAACCTTGTTATCTTCAGTAGTTAAACCACTAATGCTTAAAAAATAAACGCCAATAGGCATTTCTTTTAACGATAACTCAACACTATTTGTACCTTTTATTGTTTCAATAGTTTGTGTTAAAACTAGTGTGCCCATGTAATTGGTAAGCACTATGGTAGCGGTAGTTGGGTTTTCTGTGTAAAAATCAACAGTTATTGATTCTGTAGCCGGATTAGGTTTAATACTTGACTTAACAACGGTTTGCCCGTACCCTTCATAAAAAACTTTAATAATACTAAAGTATTTATAATTACCATTAAAATCGGTTTGTTTTAAACGATAGTAATTAATGCCATTGGTAGGATGTTGATCTACCGTTTTATAATTTTTTATTGATTGGCTGTTGCCTGTACCTTTAATCTTTATTAATTGACTAAATGAACTGCCATCTAAAGATTTTTCAACGGTAAAAAAATTATTATTGGCTTCAGAGCTGGTAGTCCAATTAAGTTCTATACTATAAGTTGTAGTATTAGCTATGAATGTGTTTAATTCAACAGGCAACACACAGGGCGCTATGGTAAGACTAAAATTGCAAGGCGATAAAATAGTAGGTAGATTAACACCACTTCCATCACATGTCCAGTTAGATGTATTATTAAATGTACTGCTACTTGCCGATGTAGTTGTGCTAGGTACAGAAGAACAGTTGTAATAAATACCTTTGCAACTGCCATTACCGGTGTAAAGTGCAGTTGTACCATTGGTTAAGGTTGCAGGTAGTTCGGCATCATCTGTACTAGAGCAACTTGCGCTGCCCGATGATTTCCAATTGCTACCATTTTTTATGGCACATACAAAAGTAGGTGAAGCATAACTGCCTTGAAAAATAAAGCCGTTATCGCCCTTGCTGTTTAAACCCGGATTATTTCCTGCAGTAGCCGTTGCAGAAAAGGCAGCTGTTATAGCTGAACAACTGGCTAAGTTTGATGAAAGTGTAGGAGTAGGGGCAGTTGGGTAACTCTGACTATCGTCATACGTAATTAAAGTTCCGGCTATTACATAACTAGAGGTTGTAAACTGAATACAATGTTCTAAGCCACCCGTGCAAAAAGCGCCACTTTTGTAAGGACAATCAGAAAAATAAAAAACCGTATTGGGTAATAAATCTACAAAGGTTACAAAGCTAATAGCATCAAAGGTGCCTGCCGTATTAAAACCTAAAAAAGCCATATCGCCCGGGTTTAGTGTGGTTTGCGAATTAAGTTTTGTGGGTTTTAATAATGTGAAAAGAAACAAAAAAAGTATAATACCTATTTTGTAATATGATGTACAGCTACATAATTTAAAAAGTTTTTTTTCTTGTGGCATTACGCCTGCAAATAAAAACAACTACATAAACCCAGAGATTATCGAATGATTATTAATTTGTTAAAATAAATCAGAATTGCTTTACATTAACTAATTAACTAAAATTAATATACATTATGTTTCTTAACCGAGTTATCTATTTTGATTTTTGTTTTATGTAGAACTTACTTGTTAGCATATAAAAAAATCACTTTTCTTAATTCTATTTAAATAATTAAAATTTTTTGGTGTAACAATTTATAAACTTTCGGTTGTTTAATTACAATAAAATAAGCTACATACCTTTGGAGTTTATTTTTAGATAACACCTTGCAGT
>CAIXZI010000106.1 GCA_903923915.1 uncultured Bacteroidota bacterium | reverse complement strand
AGCATATTTTCTATTTCATTAAACTAAAAAACAATATTGTAATTACTCCAACCACCATGGCCATAATATAAAACCCAATATGACCCGTTTGTAATTTGCGTAAAATACCGGCTTTCCAAAGTGTAAGGTCGCCGGTACCATTTACAATTCCATCAAATATTTGTTTGTCAAAAAGTTTGTAAAATACTTCTGAGATGGCATCTAATGGTTTGCGAATGATGGCATCATAAAATTCGTCCACATAAAATTTGTTGTAGATAACACGTTGAAACGGTTTCATATCAGCTTCTTTTTCGGCTGGTAATACTTTATATTTAATAAACATTTGGTACGCGAAATAGATTGTTGACAATGCAACTAAAACTGCAATAGCCATCAGTGTCCATTCTGTTTCGTGCGATAAGATGCTTGGATTTTTGCGAATAATTACTGAATCTAAATTTTCGCTCATCCAGTTTTTAGCACCCCAGAATTCAGGAAGACCAAGCAATCCGCCCAAGACAGAAAGTATAGCTAAGATGATTAAAGGAATAGTCATTGCCTTTGGAGATTCGTGTAAATGATGTTGTTGCTCGTGTGTACCACGGAATGAACCCCAGAATGTAAGGAACATTAAACGGAACATATAAAATGCTGTGCATAAAGATGCGATACTGCCAACAACCCAAAGCAACTGACTATGCTCATACGTGTGCGCTAAAATTTCATCTTTAGAAAAGAAACCTGCAAACGGTGGAACTCCGCTGATAGCAATCGTTCCTAATAACATAGTAATAAAAGTAATTGGCAATGCTTTTTTCAAGCCGCCCATTTTACGAATATCTTGTTCGCCACCCATAGCGTGTATAACAGAACCCGCACCCAAGAATAATAATGCTTTAAAGAACGCATGTGTGGTTACGTGAAACACCGCGCTGCTGTATGCGCCTACACCTAAAGCTAAAAACATTAAACCCAATTGAGACACGGTTGAGTAAGCCAAAACTTTTTTAATATCTGTTTGTAACAAACCAATGATAGCGGCAAACAAGGCCGTAACGGCTCCGACTACGGCAACAAACTCGCTGGCAGTTTCTGAAATTGAATAGAAAATATTTGAACGAACTACCATGTAAATACCTGCTGTAACCATTGTTGCCGCGTGTATCAATGCGGACACAGGAGTTGGACCAGCCATTGCATCGGGTAACCAGGTATATAAAGGTAACTGCGCACTTTTTCCCATGGCGCCTACAAATAATAATAGTGCAATAGCTGTGATAGATGATGTTGGAACCGATGATGCTTTATTAAATACTTCGCCAAAAGAAATGCTGCCAAAGTTCATAAAGATCATGATCATTCCTAATAGAAAACCTAAATCTCCAATACGATTCATAATGAAAGCTTTGTTAGCCGCTCTGTTATACGCGTCATTTTTAAACCAGAATCCAATCAATAAATAAGAACATAATCCAACACCTTCCCAACCAACAAACATGATTAGATAATTGCTGCCTAACACTAACAACAACATGAAGAATACAAATAAATTTAAGTAGGTGAAGAAGCGAGAGAAGCCTTCATCATCGTGCATGTAGCTGGTTGAATAAACATGAATTAAAAAACCGATGCCGGTAATGTTAAGTAAGAATAAACATGAAAGCGGGTCTACTAAAAACGAGAATGGAATTTTTAAGGTGTCTGAATTTATCCATGAGAAAATTTCAACTACGTATGATTTTTGCGCAGAAGCACTTACTTCCATAAAAATTAAAACAGAAACAATAAACGAAGCCAACACACTTACACAGGCAATTGTACCCGATAAACCTTTGCTCATTTTTTTTCCGAAGAAACCGTTGATCAGAAAACCGATCAAAGGAAACAGAGGAACTAAACCAATTAACTTAATCATAAATATCTAATTCTTTAGTTTGCTTAATAAATCAATGTCAACACTTTTTATGTTACGATACGCAACACTTAAAATAGCAAGTCCTACGGCAACCTCGGCTGCTGCAACCGCCATAATAAAGAACACAAATACTTGTCCGCTTGGGTCGTTATGTAGTGTAGAAAACGAAACCAACAAAAGATTTACCGCGTTAAGCATAAGCTCAATACACATAAAAATAATGATGGCATTTCTGCGAGCCATTACACCAACTGCGCCAATTATAAAAAGCACAGCGCTTAAAAATATGTAATAGTTAATGGGAATTGTATTTATCATTTTGAATTTCTTTTACGACTTAATTTCTTTTTTACCTAACATAATTGCACCAACCATAGCACCTAATAATAATACAGATGCTATTTCAAACGGAAATAAAAAGTCTTTAAATAAAACAACACCTAAAACTTTTACCATACCAATTTGCGATGCACCGCCTTGTGCCAGCTGCATTTGCTCGGCCCCTTTTAATGTGCCAACCATAACCGCTAATAAAACTCCGCCAATTAAACCGGCAATCATTTTTGTAACAAGTGTTTTTTGTTGCTCGGTTTCTTCGTTTAAGTTCATCAACATGATAACGAATAAGAATAACACCATGATAGCACCTGCGTAAACTACAATATGCACTACAGCTAAAAACTGCGCATTCAATAATAAATAATGACCTGCGATGCAGAAAAAAGTCATTACTAAATACAACACGCTATTAACCGGATTGCGTGTAAACACGACCATTAGCGCAAACATAATGGCAAGGAAAGATAATATTCCGAAAAGCCATTGAGTAATTGAATATCCTAACATATTTTAATGTTTATCTTTTAATTTTTTACCGTCAAAAAGTTCGTTGTGTTTTAATCCCGGAATTTTTTTAAATGCTAAAACTTCAGGGGTTTGACGTTTTGATATATCTACACGTTCGTTAACTTTTTCTACTAATTTATCTTTTCCGTAAACAAAATCTCCACGTTCAAAATCTGATTCAACTTTTCTGTCGGTTAAGAAAATGGCTTCTTTCGGACAAGCATCTTCGCATAATCCGCAAAAAATACAACGCAGCATATTTATCTCATATTTGGTTGCATATTTATCTTCGCGATATAAATGTTCTTCTCCTTTTTTACGCTCGCCACTTTCCATTGTAATTGCCTCTGCCGGACAAGCCACAGCACACATACCGCACGAAGTACAACGCTCTGCACCATTCTCATCAAGCTTTAAAACATGTTGTCCGCGATAAACAGGTGCCATAGGGCGAGTTTCATCAGGGTATCTGATAGTTGGTGCTTTTTTAAAGAGGTGACTAAATGTAATAGCCATTCCTTTTACGATAGCAGGCAAATAAAGTTTTTCTGAAAAACTCTGTTCTTTATTTGAAACTACCTTGCTTCTATTTGTAAGTTGTAAAGCCATTTTTATTTTGAAATTATAAAATAATATTTCCTCTAAAATATTCTACTACTACTGTCAACACTAAATTTAAAATAGATAAAGGAATTAAAATTCTCCAACCTAAATTCATTAATTGATCGTAACGGAAACGAGGCAATGTCCAACGAATCCACATAAATACCGAAATGAAAATACACGTTTTTGCAAAGTAAACTCCAAAGCCAATTAATGAAATGATTGCTGAACCTTCTTGCAAACCAAGTGCATTATAAAACTCGTGCGCGAAAGGAAAATTGTATCCACCAAAATATAAACCCGCCATTAATGCCGAAGAGATAAACATGTTGATGTATTCAGCAAATAAAAATGCTCCTAATTTAAACGCAGAATACTCAGTGTTATAACCACCAATTAATTCGGTCTCACATTCTGATAAATCAAAAGGTGCACGATTTGTTTCAGCAAAAGCACAAATTAAAAATATTAAAAAGCCAAGCGGCTGATAAACTAAATTACATAAGCCTGCATCTTGTTGTGCAATGATTTCACGTAAGCTAAGTGTGCCACCTGCTGTAATTACCAAAGCAATGATAGAAATACCCATGGCAATTTCGTAACTAATCATTTGCGATGAAGCACGAATAGCTCCAAGTAACGAGTATTTATTGTTTGATGCCCAACCACCAATCATGATGCCGTAAACACCAATTGATGTTACACCTAACACATATAAAATACCAATATTGATATCCGTAATTTGCAATGAAAAAATATCAGAACCGATTTTTACATCTTTCCCCCAAGGAATAACAACGCCCGTCATCATAGAGGTAAGTAAAAATAAACTCGGGCCTAAAATGAATAAAAATTTATTAGAAACATTCGGGATGATCTCTTCTTTGAAAAACATTTTTCCACCATCAGCTAATGGTTGTAATAAACCAAACGGACCCGCACGACTCGGACCTTTTCTATCCTGTAAAAAAGCGGCAAACTTACGCTCCCACCAAGTTGAATATGCTGCAACCCCCAATGAAATAGCGAAAATTACAACACATAAAATTGATTTATAAATTACAAATGTCAACATACTATTATGGGCGTTTATCAATATTCATAAAACCTAATGCCTTTTGGTGTTTTAATACCTGCACTTCTTTTTCATTTAAATGCTCGTATTTATTTTGCGAAATAACCGATTGGTGGCTTATTGGCGAAGGGCCTTCAATTACCCAATCTGCTTTTTTCTTATGATCGAAACGACAAGAGTTGCAAATAAATTCTTCTGCTTCGCCCCACTGATCTTTACGAGAAGTTACACGTAAAACATCTTCGCCTTTAAACCATAAACGCACTTTACCCGTACAAGTAGGGCAATCGCGATGCGCTTCAACAGGCTTGGTAAACCAAACGCGTTGTTTAAAACGGAATGTTTTATCTGTTAATGCACCAACCGGGCAAACATCAATTACATTACCAGAAAAATCATTATCTATAGCTTGTTCGATGTATGTAGAAATTTCAGCGGCATCCCCACGATTAATAACACCGTGTACACGTCCATCCGTAATTTGCTCAGCCACTTTTACGCAACGGAAACACATGATGCAACGCGTCATATGTAATTTAATATGCTGACCAATATCAATCATATCAAACTCACGACGTTTAAATTCGTAACGTGTTTTTGCTGCACCGTTGTTGTAACCCAAATCTTGTAAGTGGCATTCCCCTGCCTGATCGCACACAGGGCAATCAAGCGGATGGTTAATCAATAAAAATTCAACAACACCTTTACGCGCTTCAATAATTTCGGGAGAGGTAAAGTTCAATACTTCCATTCCATCCATAACTTCTGTGCGGCAACTAGCCACAGGTTTTGGCATGGGTGTTGGATTAGCTGCGCTGCCTTTTGTAACCTTAACAATACACGTACGGCAATAACCACCGCTTGTTTTTAGTTTGGTGTAATAGCACATGGCTGGTGGCGCCACGTTAGGGCCAATCATGCGAGCAGCCTGCAAGATGGTGGTACCTTTTGGCACTTCAATTTCTATTCCGTCTATCGTTACTTTTGGCATGT
>CAIXZI010000105.1 GCA_903923915.1 uncultured Bacteroidota bacterium | reverse complement strand
TTTATTTAGTGTTGCTTAATGCAAATCAAGTGCCGCCACATATTGGCTTGTTAATTGATAATTTATACCACTCACTTACTATAAAAGGACAAGAGTTAAATATTAACGGTAATGTGTTGCTTAAAAACATTTCGCTTAGAAAAATTGCTACTGTATTTATTAAACTAAAAAAGCACCCTGTTTTTAGCACTAATTTTATGAATGAAACTTTTATTGAACAAGTTAAATTGTTTGATAAAGTTAATGAAGATACAAATACCTGCATGTCGCCAGTACGATTGTTTTTTGAAGAGTTTTATGCTATTCCCAAAGAAAATGTAAAATTGATATTTGATTTACTCTCTGATTTAAAAGAAAACGATTTTATAGGTTCTATTTATGGAACAAATATTGAAGCAAAAGAAAATATTTTTTATCTTCAAACATATAATCAGGCCGACTTAAAAAAGCAAATTAACAAAGAATTGCAAAAAATAAAATAGTGGATTTAAAAAACGAACATATTTATCTGCGTGCTCTTGAACCAAGCGATTTGGAGGTGCTTTATAAATGGGAAAATAATCCTGCTATTTGGAAAGTAAGCAATACCATAGCACCTTTTTCTAAATTAGTGTTAGAGCAATATTTGGTAAACTCTCACGAAGATATTTTTACCACCAAACAAATTCGTTTAATGATTTGTTTAACAGATAAAACCCCTATTGGTACTATAGAGTTATTTGACTTGGATATACATAATAGCAGGGTTGGCATTGGTATAATGATTGATGAGGATGCTGAAAATAAAGGCTATGCAAGTCAAGCACTGCAACTACTTTGCAATTATTGTTTCGAGGTTTTATTAGTGAAACAAATTTTTTGCAACATATCTGCCAGTAACAAAAAGAGCCTATATTTATTTAAAAAAATTGGTTTTACAGAAATAGGTTTAAAAAAACAATGGAATAAAATTGCTCAAAACACATTTGAAGATGAATGGATGTTGCAGCTTATTAAATAATGAAAGAGTTAATTGCGTTAGGGATTGAAGTGAAAATCCTTTTTATGTAATCGTAAAAAGATTGAAACGAAAAGCCCGACGGCGTAACCGCCGGAACGCCCAAATAAAAAATAAATGAAAAAAATACTCATTAAAAACGCAACCATAGTAAACGAAGATGAAATTTATGTTTCGGATATTTTAGTTGAAGATGGATTTATAAAACAAATTGACAGAGATATTGATGATGCCGGAGGTGTTGAAGTAATTGATGCAACAGGCTTGCATCTTTTTCCAGGATTGATTGATGATCAAGTGCATTTTCGCGAACCGGGTTTAACTCATAAAGGAGAAATTTATACCGAAGCTAAAGCCGCTGTTGCCGGTGGTGTTACTTCTTATATGGAAATGCCTAACACAAACCCACCGGCTGTTACGTATGAAGAATTAGAAAAAAAATACTCACGCGCAGCAGAAGTATCTTTAGCTAATTATTCTTTTTTTATGGGAACTACTAATGATAATGTGTCAGAGCTCCAAAGGGTTGATTATACAAAGGTTTGCGGCGTAAAAATATTTATGGGCTCTTCTACGGGTAATATGCTGGTAGATAAAAAAGAAACTTTAGAAAAAATATTTTCATCAGTTAAAACACTAATAGCAACGCATTGCGAGGATGATGAACTTATTAAACAAAATCAAAAAAGAATTATTGAAGAATACGGCGAAGATTTGCCTGCTTACTTCCACCCAATAATTAGAAATGAAGAAGCTTGTTTTGCTTCGTCTTCTATGGCAGTTGAGTTGGCAAAAAAATATAATACACGCCTGCATATTCTTCATATTTCAACGGCAAAAGAGTTGGAGTTATTTGAAAACAAAACACCACTTAAACAAAAACTTATTACCGCCGAAGCCTGCATACATCATCTTTGGTTTTGCGATGACGATTATAAAACAAAAGGCAATTTTATTAAATGGAATCCGGCTGTAAAAACCACCTACGATAGAGACAAAATTTTTGAGGCGGTATTAGATGGACGTATAGATGTTATTGCAACAGATCATGCTCCGCATACCTTAGAAGAAAAATCGCAACCGTATTTAAAAGCACCGTCTGGTGGGCCGCTTGTGCAGCATAGCCTACAGGCTTTGCTAGATTTTTATCATGAAAAGAAAATTACCTTAGAGCAAATTGCCCGCAAGGCAAGCCATAATGTGGCAGATATTTTTAGTGTTGACAAACGCGGTTACATACGCGAGGGGTTTTATGCTGATTTGGTTTTGGTTGATTTACATAAACCACAAAAAGTTACCAAAGAAAATATTCTCTACAAATGTGCATGGAGCCCGTTTGAAGGACATACGTTTAAATCATCCATCATAACAACCCTTGTTAACGGAAACGTAGTGTTTAATAAAGGTAAGTTTGATGAAACTGTAAAGGGTAAGCGACTTTTATTTAATCGCAAATAAATTTTGGGCGTTCCACCGCTTTGTCATTTCGAACGAATGTGAGAAATCTATTAGCGGTGGCGGGCTTTACACTTCAATCTTTTTGATTACAAAAAGGATTTTCGTTACAATCCCTAACGCAAACTATAATCCTTGCTTTTTAGCTTCATTCCAAAATCCATCCATTTCGGTTAGGTTGCTATCGGTTATGCTTTTGCCTTGTTCGTTTATTTTTTGTTCAATAAACTCAAACCTTCTTGTAAATTTTTTATTCGCTTTTTCTAATGCAGTCTCCGGACTAATATTTAAAAACCTAGCGTAATTAATTAACGTAAAAAGTACATCGCCAAATTCTTCTTCTGTTTTTTCAGCAGATTTTTTAGAAACAATTTCGGCTTTTAGTTCACTCATTTCTTCTTCTACTTTTTGCCAAACTTGTTCGGGGTTATTCCATTCAAAACCAACGCCACGCACTTTTTCTTGTATTCGTTCTGCTTTTATAAGCGCTGGTAAACCTTTTGGTACACCACCCAAAACAGATTTATTGCCTTCTTTACTAAGTTTTATTTTCTCCCAGTTTTGTTTTACCTGTTCTGCATTATCTACTTTAACATCGCCATAAATATGCGGATGGCGTGTAATCATTTTATCGCATAAAGAATTGATAACATCCGTAATATTAAACTCTTTTTTTTCGTCAGCAATTTTTGCATAAAAAACAATGTGTAATAAAATATCGCCTAATTCTTTTTTTAAATCAAGCATATTATTTTCCATAATAGCATCGCTTAACTCGTAAGTTTCTTCAAGGGTAAGATGTCGCAAACTTTCAATGGTTTGTTTTTTATCCCAAGGGCATTGCTCGCGCAACTCATCCATTATTTTTAAAAGGCGTGTAAAAGCTAATTCTTGTGGTGTTTGCATTGTTTTACTTAAAGTGTTAGGATTAAAAATAGAAGTGATATTATTACAAATATTAATCCTAGTATAGGCCAAGCTAAACCTTTTTTTGTATCTATATTGTTAATTATTTTTACAATTCCTATAATACAAAGACTGAGGCTTGCTAAAACAATAAATAAAGATAAAAAAGCAATTCCTAATGCTCCTCCTGATAATGTGATTGATACGACCGAATATACGGAAAAAATATAACCAACAAGACTTAAAATAAAACCCAATAATGCAGCTGTTGGAGTTTCCCTATGTATTGGTTTTTTTTGAAAATCGTATTGAGATACATAATTATTTTCAAAATACTTTATTATGCTATTGGAATAATTTATCTGTGTTATATCAGTATTTTTTAAAATATAAATATTTCTTTTTTCATTACAGAGTTTAAAACGTGTTTCATTTGTACCGATGGAAATTTCCTGACTAATAACTCTATCGCCTTTAACTGTATAAATAGTATCACAATTATTTGTTGGATTATCATTGGTTTTTGACTTTGAATTTTTTTCAGTTTCAAAAATTTCTCTATTACCGTTGGCAAGCGTTATATAGCTTATATTGCTTTTATTTATAGTTTCGCCAGATTCACTTATAGCTCCACAGTCTTTAAACTTTATTTGTACAGGGTTTATTTCAGTAACATTAGCAAGTATTTTAGTTCCGTTTTTTAGCACAATCGTATCACAACCATTTATTATTTTGGTAGATAGGGTTATAAATTCAGAATTTGACGCAAATAAATTTTCATTTTTATTTTTTACTTTGTTATGCTTTATGGTTACAAATGGCAATGTATCTTTATTATAGTAAGTTTTTGAATTTGCTTTATTCTTATCTATATAAAAGCCTTTGGTATATAACCTTTTTTGAAATGAACAGGACGATAAAAGAAATAAAACAAAAGTAGTTGCTAAAAAATATTTAACCACTGTTTGCATGGATTAATTTATGGAAGGGTAATATAAATAAGAATAAAAATGGCTAAAAGTATTGTGCTAAATAAAAGGCCCAGTATTGCAAATACCAAGCCTTTTTGTGTTTCTTTATTTTGACTTATTTGAACAATGGCCACTATAGAAAGTATAAACGCTACAAGCGCTACAATTAAAGGTAGATACAACCAAGAAAACGCAAAGCTTACTCCTGAACCTGTGTTTATCCACAATTCGGCAATTAAAGTAATTAGTGTAAGCGGGTGTGAAACTAAACCTACAATAAACCCTGCTGTTGCAAAGCCATTTTGTTTTTTATCTCCATAGCTTCTATTTCGGGCGCCTTGACCGTATTGAGATCCGGATGTTCCATAGTTTTGATCTGGTGAAATGTTTTGCGGAATGTATTTATCTTCATCAGATGATGATGTTGTGAAGGTTTCTTTTGTGCCGTTGGCAAATAAAATATGACTAACATCTGCTTTTTTTATGGCAATGGCAGCTTCATAAGGAGAGCCACAATTTTTAAATTTTATTTGCGATTGGTTAATTTCACTTATGTTAGCTACTATTCTGGCTCCGCTTCTTAATATAATCGTATCGCAGCCTGCTACCAATAAAGGAGGCATTGCAATGAATTTGGAATTTGTAACAACTAAATTTTCATTTTTACTTATTGCTTTTGTATGGCTAACTGCAATGCTTGGCAGAGTGTCTTTGTCGGCTGTAATTTTTTTAGCAGATTGATGCTTGCTTGTATAAAAACCTTTGTTATACAACCTCTTTTGCATTGAGCATGCTTGCAAAAAAAGGATTGCAATAATAAGTAAAGATGTTTTTTGTATGTGTTTCATAAAATTTGATTTTGACATGGTTACTAAGA
>CAIXZI010000104.1 GCA_903923915.1 uncultured Bacteroidota bacterium | reverse complement strand
TTGCTTAATCGTATTTATAAAAAAATCGAAAAGAAAATTTTAGCTGATTACACTAACGAAGAAAATAGCCTTAAAACGGTTTCTGTAAAGAGTTTTAACTTCCTTTTTATTATCGGGTTAAGCATTCTTAGCATACGTGGTGGCACACAACTTATACCCATTGGTATTATAGATGCCGGTAATTTTGTAAAACCGCAATGTGTGCCCATTGTGCTTAATACACCCTTTTGTATCATCAAATCGGGGGTACTTTATACGATTCCCGAAAAAAATTATATGAGCGAAACAGAAGCTACAGCACTTATAAATCCTATAAAAAAATACAATTATACAGATGCTGATTTTAAAAATAAGAACGTAGTCATCATCATTTTAGAAAGCTTTTCAAAAGAATTTACCAAACTCGGACACAGAAAAAGTTACACGCCCTTTTTAGATTCGTTAATGGATAACAGCTTTGTTTACACCAATGCTTTTTCTAACGGAAAGCGCTCTATAGAAGGTATTCCGGCTATTGTGGCATCCATTCCTTCGTTTGATATTGATTACATAAGTACGGTTTACAGCAATAATAAAATTATGAGTTTGGCAAGCACGCTTAAAACTAAAGGTTACTCCTCTTCGTTTTTTCATGGAGGCACCAACGGAACCATGAATTTTAATGGCTTTTGCGGCACCGCGGGTTTTGATACTTATTTTGGAAGAAACGAATACAATAACGAAATAGATTATGATGGCAGCTGGGGTATTTGGGATGAGCCATTCTTGCAGCGATTTACACAAGAATTAGATAAACAACCACAACCTTTTTTATCTACCGTATTTACGCTTAGTTCGCATCATCCGTTTATATTACCTGATAAGTACAAAAGCAAATTCCCCGAAGGGAAAATGCCCGTGCAAAAATGTATTGCTTACACCGATTATGCTTTGCAACAGTTTTTCAATTCAGCTAAAAAAAGTAAGTGGTTTGCCAATACCCTGTTTGTTTTCATAGCCGATCATACCGGTCCGTCTGAAGACGCTGTATTTGCTAACTCCTACGGCAATTACCAAATTCCATTATTTTTTTACGAGCCTAATAACAGTTTAAAAGGCAGCGACAATAAAGTAGCTCAGCAATTAGATATTATGCCTACGGTGTTAGATTTACTTCACTACAGCCAACCATTCTTTTCTTTCGGAAATAATTTAAATGATAGCACACAAAACAATAATCGCTTTGCTATTAACTTTTATAATGGTGTTTATCAGTATTTTAATAATGAAGAAATGCTTCAATTTAATGGAGACAAAACGGTTTCTTTATACAACTACAAAATAGATACAGCCCTTACTTACAATATGATTCAGGATAAAAAAGCAGATAATAAAAAAGTAAAAGCTTTTATACAGGAGTATAACAACCGTGTTATTCATAATCAGTTAAGCACTCCGTAATCGCTTATATTTTTTACGTTAAGTAATCATATCAATCCGGGGTAGCGTACACGAACGGTGCGAACTTGAGCGAAGATAGCCAAGCAGGGCAGTCTGTGCGCATCACAGCGAATGTTGGCGTTCGTGGTGGCTTTTTGAATACTTTTTTGCGGTAGAAAAAAGTATTATAAGTAATGCTTCAAGGCAAAAGAAAGTAAGAATAGCTTATTATCTTTGCACAAATCAAAAACAGCATGTCTCAAGAAAACTCATTTGATGTAATTATTGTTGGTGGAGGCATTGTAGGTCTTGCCACTGCTTATAAACTAAATACCAAACACCCCAATTTAAAAATAGCTGTACTTGAAAAAGAAGCCAAAGTTGCTGCGCATCAAACCGGACATAACTCGGGCGTTATACATTCGGGTATTTATTATAAACCAGGCTCTTACAAAGCTATTAACTGTGTTAACGGACGCCGTGAGTTGGTTGAATTTGCTAAAGAACACAACATACCATTCGACCTTTGCGGAAAAATTATTGTGGCCACCGAAGAAAGCGAACTGGCACACATGAACAAAGTTTTTAATAACGGTTTAGCTAATGGTGTTGAAGGCATTGAATTAATTGATGCCAAGCGCATAAAAGAGATTGAACCTTATTGCGAAGGTATTGCAGGTATTTGGGTGCCTTGCACCGGCATTATAGATTATACCGATGTTGCCAATAAATACGTTGAGCTTATCCATCAAAAATTTACGGGTAGCAAAGTGCTTACAAGCCAAGAGGTAAAATCATTTATAAACCATAATGACAGCGTTGAGGTTACTACACAAAACACTACATACACCGCAAAATATATTATTACCTGTGGAGGCCTGCAGGCTGATAGATTAGCCAAAGCACAAGGTAAAAAAAGTGATGCTGAAATTGTTGGCTTTAGAGGCGATTACTATGATCTTACCGAAAAAGGAATGAAGAAAGTAAAGAATTTAATTTACCCTGTGCCTAATCCTAAATTTCCTTTTTTGGGAGTGCATTACACACGTATGATTAAAGGCGGCACCGAGTGCGGACCAAACGCCGTATTTGTTTTTGACCGCGAGGGTTACACCAAAACTGCTTTCTCATTAAAAGACACCTTAAATGCTT
>CAIXZI010000103.1 GCA_903923915.1 uncultured Bacteroidota bacterium | reverse complement strand
TGCTTTATAGATAGTATCAATTTTCTTTTCGGTCTCTTTTTCTAAACCGTTCTTCTTAATGTAAATTTCGCATTGCTGATCGATAGCCGCATTCATAAAGAAAGCAGCAATTATAGCAGCCGGCCCATTAATAGTCATGGATACCGATGTCTTCGGATCAGCTAAATTAAAGCCACTATATAGTTTTTTGGCATCATCTAAACAGCAAACAGAAACACCGCTGTTCCCCACCTTACCATAAATATCAGGGCGATAATCAGGGTCTTGTCCGTAAAGGGTAACGCTATCAAAAGCTGTACTTAAACGTGCAGCAGGCAAACCTTTACTTACATAATGAAAACGTTTGTTGGTACGCTCTGGCCCACCCTCGCCGGCAAACATACGTGCAGGATCTTCGCCTTCGCGCTTAAACGGATAAATACCCGCTGCATACGGAAATTCTCCCGGAAAGTTTTCTGATAAATTCCATTTCAATACATCGCCCCAAGAGCGGAATTGCGGCACAGCAATCTTTGAGATTTGTGTATGCGATAAACTTTCGTAATGTGTTTTAATTTTAATTTCTTTATCGCGAACCTTAAAAATATAATACTCGTTGGTGTATTGTTTCTTGCGATCTTCCCAAGTATCTAAAAGTTTTTTATTGTGTCCGTCGAGGTCGAGTGCAATAACTTCGTATTCTTCTTCCAACGATTTAATTAAACGATCTCTATCGGCAGACTTGCTATCTTTTAATGTATCAATGGTTTTACGAATACCATATAATTTTTCGGCCACATCAGCTTGTTGATTCGCACGCTTATCATACGCACGGTTGTTCTCGGCAATTTCACTCAGGTAACGTGTACGAGCAGGCGGAATGATGTAGATCTTTTCGCTCATCTCATTCGTAATAACGAAATTTGATTTAAGATCAGCACCTGTTCTTTCAACCATTTTATCCATCACCGCTTTGTACAAACGGTTCATACCCGGATCATTAAACTGAGAAGCGATAGTTCCATAAACAGGAAGAGATTCATCGGTTGCTTCCCATAAATTATGGTTGCGTTTATATTGTTTTTTTACATCGCGAATAGCATCAAGCGCGCCGCGTTTATCAAATTTGTTTAATGCAATAACATCGGCAAATTCAATCATATCAATCTTCTCTAACTGAGTGGCAGCACCGTATTCGGGCGTCATAACATACAGACTCATATTACTATGCTCTGTAATCTCCGTATCACTTTGTCCGATACCGGCAGTCTCTAAAATAACCAGATCGTAGTTGGCAGCTTTTAAAATATCAACGGCATCTTTTACATATTTGGATAATGCCAAGTTGCTTTGACGAGTAGCCATGCTTCGCATAAAAACCCGATCGTTGCGGATAGCATTCATACGAATACGATCGCCTAACAAAGCACCACCTGTTTTACGTTTACTTGGGTCAACTGAAATTATACCTAAGGTTTTGTTTGGAAAATCAATTAAAAAACGACGCACTAATTCATCCACCAAAGATGATTTACCTGCACCGCCCGTACCGGTAATACCTAATACAGGGGTTTTAGATTTGCTTGCCATTTCTGCAATTTTCTTTAACATGGCAGCATTTTCTTCACCATGATTTTCTGCCGCGGAAATTAAGCGTGCAATAGATTTATGATCTTGTTCTTTTAAATGATCGATAGCTTTATTTACATGAATGCTTGGGTCGTAATCAGATTGCTGAAGCAAATCGTTTATCATGCCTTGCAAACCCATAGAACGCCCATCATCAGGACTATAAATACGTGTAATGCCGTAAGCGTGCAATTCTGCAATCTCTGTTGGAAGAATTACTCCTCCCCCACCGCCAAATATTTTAATGTGAGAGCAACCACGTTCTTTTAGTAAATCGTACATGTATTTAAAATACTCTACGTGTCCTCCTTGGTAAGAAGTAATAGCAATAGCGTTAGCATCTTCTTGTATGGCGCAGTTTACCACATCAACCACACTGCGGTCGTGCCCTAAATGTATAACCTCGGTGCCGCTTCCTTGCATAATGCGGCGCATGATATTAATGGCAGCATCGTGCCCGTCAAATAAAGCGGCTGCAGTAACAATGCGTATTTTATGTTTTGCTTGGTATGGTTTTGCTTCTATCATCATCTTCAATGAAATTTCGTGAGCGGCTAATTTAAGCATTTTAGGTGTTGGAAAAATTTGATTTAGACTAAAATTATTTTTTGTATTATAGCTTAAAATTTGTTTGAATGAAAAAAACATATCTAACCATAGGTTCGCTTTTATTTTTATTTTGCCACGATATTTTTGCCCGCGCAGGCGGCGGCGGTGGCGGACATAGCAGTAGCCATAGCAGCAGTCATAGCAGTGGTGGCAGCGGCTATTATAGTAGCGGTGGGTCTGGCGGTGGTGGCTCGTTAAATGGCGGCACAATAGCCTTAATTATAATTGGTATTGTTTTGTATTTGGTTGTAACCAGCTATATGAAAAAAAATAAAAAGGGTGCAGCTATATTATCTGCTTTTGGCGAAGGAGATGATGATACTGACTCACCAACTTTTGACACAAATCAATCTTTTCCCGAAGGTTTGGATAAAGAAAAGGTATCTTCTTCTTTTTTAAGCATACAAGATGCCTGGCAGGCAAAAGATTTAAAAAAAGTACGCAAATGGGTTTCTGATGGGGTTTACCAACGCTTTAATGCACAGTTTGCTATGATGAATAAATTATCGCAGGTAAATAAATTAACCAATATAAAAATTGATAGCATTGCACTTGCCAATGCAGGCATTGATGGTCATTACCAAACGGCTGATGTAGCTGTTAGTTTTAGAATGGATGATGAGTTTTTAAGTGATAAATATCCATCATTCAACCAGAAGTTTAGAGGCGAAAGTGCCATGGAATATTGGACATTTATAAAACGTAATGATGCCAAAGCGGGCAAAAATTTATACGATAATAATAACTGTCCTAATTGCGGCGCTACGTTTGATGTAAGTATGGGTGAAATTAGCCGTTGTAGTGCTTGTGGAACGCTTACCAATAATGCAAGTTACGATTGGGTGTTAAGTGAAATTACTCAAGAAGATGATTATAATGGAGGCACTAATTTTAGAAAATTAGGCGAATTGCAAGAGCTTACCAAGCACGATACTTTGTTTTCTGTGCAGCGTATTGAAGATGTAGCTTCTAACGTATTTATGCAATGTATGGAAGTTTTATCAGGTGCGCCGG
>CAIXZI010000102.1 GCA_903923915.1 uncultured Bacteroidota bacterium | reverse complement strand
TTCAGTTTTTTTTTACATTTTATATACAATTTATTGAGGAGCTACTCAAAATTAGTAACCTATTCGTAACTATTTCTAAATCAATTTTTTTTAGTGTAGGCATACCTTTGCTCTAATAACAAGTGAACATCCTATTCAGGGTTTAGTAAGCTTTAAAAAGTAAACTAACTGAAAACCATTTGTGTAAAAATTATTTACATGAAAAAGTTTTATTCTTTATTTTATCTTTTGTTAATGGTTACCGGTTTTAATATGGTAGCGCAAGTTACTTTAAGCTCTTCGCCTTATACCGAAAACTTTGATGGCATGGGTACTTCATCTGGTTCGGCCACACTGCCCACGGGCTGGTTTGTAAGTTCAAATGCCACATCTGCTGCTAACGGCACAACAAGTTCTTCGGCTACACAATCAACATGGGCAAGCACAACGGGGCAGTTTGAAAATGCAGCTTCTACCTATCCTTTAACATCAGGTGCAAGCACGGCAACTCAAAATGCTGCTTCAAACAGAGCATTAGCTGTTCGTTCAACGGGTAGTTTTGCAGACCCCGGGCAAGCCTTTATATTAAAAATTGCAAATACTACAGGCCTTTCTTCTTTTCAATTATCGTTTACAGCAGAGTTAATGTCGCCTCAAGGTCATACTACAACTTATCGTATAGATTATGGTACAGGTTCTTCCCCTAGTTCTTTTACACAAGTTGGTAGCACATTTACCGATTTGGGCATAAATAGCGGCGCTTGGGGTACACAAGCCGTATCTGTAAATTTTGGTACGGCTTTAGATAATTTAAGCAGTAATGTTTGGATACGAGTTGTTTCTATTGCAGCATCTTCGGGTTCGGGTAGCCGATGTACATTTGGTATTGATGATGTTCAACTTACATGGACATCTGCCTCAACAAATACCATTACTACGGGTATTGTTTCTCCTACCAATTTTAGTTTAAGCGATTGTGCAGCTACAGCAACTGCCACGGTAGCTTTTACATCTACCGGTACATTTAATACGGGTAATTATTACACAGCGTGGATGTCTGATGCCAGTGGAAGTTTTGGTGCAGCTACCAATGTAGGTACACTATCATCTACAGCAAATAGTGGAAGCATTTCAATTACTATTCCGGCAGGCACTTCGGCAGGCACAGGGTATTTAATACAAATTGCAAGTTACTCGCCCGCTGTTACAGGTAGTAATTCTGGCAGTTTTACGGTAACAACAGGATGCACACCCGGAACGGCAATTTCTGGTGTGTTATCAAATTACTCTACCATACAAGCAGCACACTCTTCTGCCTATGGTTGTGATAATTCGTGTACAGAAACATCTTACACAGTTGGGCCTTTTGCTCATCCTGTGGTTTGTAATAGCGATAATGTGGTTGGTTGCGGTAGTTGTTCAAGCGTTACACAATCGGTAACATTTACTGTTACGGCAGGTTGCACATATACAGCTCAGGCAGAGCAAAAAGCCAGAGGCGCCAGTTGCCCCGATGCAGCTATGGATGGTGGAGATGAAATACATATATCAGGTACAGGAGGTACCTTAGTTTCACAATATGCTAAATTAACGTCTCCTGGTGCTTGTTCGGGGAGCGGCATTTCGGCCGGAGTAAATAATTATTCATCTGCGGATATTAATACGGGGTGCGGAAACGCTGATGGCTTTGTTCAATTGGTTTATCAGGCGCCAGCTGGTGCTATAGGGCAAATAACGATAAGTTATACAAGTGATAGGTCGGATGAAATACTAACCTATACATTTACCTCTGGCTCTTCTGCTTGTGGTATTATAGTGTTACCTATAGAGTTAATGGGTTTTTATGCAGAGCAAGTATCTGAAGGAATAAAACTTAACTGGGCAACTGCTACCGAAACCAACAATAATTATTTTATGGTAGAATATTCTTTAGATGGATTAAATTTTATCCCTTATAAAGAAGTAAAAGGTGCCGGAAACAGCTACTCTAAAACAGAATATACCTGCCTATTTACAGAAAATACATTTAATAAAACACCTTATTTTAGATTGAAACAAGTAGATTACAATGGCGATTTCAAGTACAGTTCTATAATTACCCTGGGTAATTTTATTGGATCATTATCGGCTTCAGCGTATTCAAAAGTAACCGTTTATTATGATAGAGATAAAGAGGCTGTTGTTGCTAAATTTAAATTAGGGTATCCCCAGCAGGTAAACGCAGCTTTGTATAGTATGGAAGGACAAAAAGTAACTGAAATTAATACATTTTATAACGAAGGTGATAACGAACTTTTAATAGATGCTCCTGATAAAGAAGGTGTTTACTTTTTGGTGTTTCAGGATGGAAATAATACCCCAACTCACAAAAAAATTATGGTTTCAAAATAAAATAAGCGTTTTTTCAAGAGTCTAATCTTCAGATTTATTAACTATTTTTTTGATTCATTTTATGTATTTATATTTACATTTGCTTAACAAAACAAGTGAATATCCTAAACGGGATTTATTGTTTAACTAACAACAAGTTAACCACCCGAAAACCATTTGTGTAAATTATTTTACATGAATAAGTTTTATTCTCTTTTATATTTTTCTTTATTGTTTCTCATTACTGAAAATGGTTTTGCACAAATTGCCGCAGAAGGCTTTGAAAACACTACTTACTTTTCTATGTCTTCTACTGGTACTTTGAGTAACTTTCTTAGTGGTAACTCTGCCGCAGGAGATTTACCGGCAAGCTCTCCATTAAAAGCGGTGGGTACTTATGCTTATGGCGTAAATAATGGTACAACCACTTTAATTTCAGAAACCTATGATACGCGTTGTTATACATCGGTTACCATGCAATTTCGATTAGCTGCATTTTCTTATGGCTCAAATGCTAACGGACTTGATGCCACTGATAATGTTATTGTTTATGTGAGTACGGATGGAGGAATTACATATACTCAATATTTAGAAGTAGATGGTAATTCTCAAGCATACTGGTCTTATGCAGGCGGAACAGGTATTGCTACTACAGCCTACCCTACGTCAACCACATATGCTCCGGCAGCCGGAGGTTCAAGAACTACGGATGGATATTCTACATTGAGAATAACTTCTTTACCTAATACAGCTAATTTGGTAATTAAAATTATTGCAGATAATAACAGCGCAACAGAGTTATGGACCATTGATGATTTTAAAATTACAGGTACGGCTAATACAGGCGCATCTTCGCCAACCGCACCAACAGGTATAACATTTTCTCAAGTAGGCTGTAATGCTTTTTTAGTTAGTTGGACTAAAGGAAACGGAAACGCAGATTTAGTTGCTGTTAAAGCAGGTTCGGCTGTTACCGGTAGCCCTACTTTAGGAACCGGTTATACGTTAACAAACAGTAATGGCGCCTTATTTGGCATAGGAAGCACTTTAAATGCTTCAGAGTATGTTGTTTATAATAGTAATGGAGGTTCTGTTTTGGTATATGGTTTAGCCCCTGCTACCACTTATTATGTTAGTATTTGGGAGTCTAATTGTTTTAAATATAATGCAACTGCACTCACGGGTAATATTACAACCACTTCTTGTTCTTATTGTCCGCAAATGAACTCTGTATTAGTTGATGGTTGTAATACTCCATCATGTGGAGCAGGTAATGAAGGACTTACCGAAATGGCTTTTTTTAATTCGGGTTCTTTCTCTATTCCGGCAAATACAAATGCTGTAGGCTATAATTTTGATCAGGTTACAAACCCTCCTACTCAAAGTTATTCTGAAATTATTAATGAAAATCCAACTACAATAAGCACCATGAATACAGCTGCCGGGTGTGGTACTTTGTTTGTAGATGCGGCAACCGCAGGATACATACCGCCATACTCTACATTTGTTATTCTAAATAATTTGTTTTGTCCTACAGATTATAATATGTCAAGCCTTTGTGCTTTGGCTCCCATATATGTAATTTTCACTACCAGTCAAAACTGGAATACTTCGGGTAACTATACAAACCATGGTTGTCCTTCGCCTAATGATAAGTATTGGTTTACAGATTTTTCTCAAGCTGGTATTACCTGTGTTCACTACTATTATTACGATGCTTGCCTTTTATATAATGGCGATGGAGGATATATTACGTATGCTGCTACACAAACAACCAATACCACTTCTGCCACCACCTTAGCACCTGCTGTGTATAGCGCAAGCGGAAGTTGTACACTTCCGGTGGTTCTTCCGGTTAATTTAGTAGAGTTTAAGACAGAACTTAGCGATGCAAATACAGCTCATTTGCAGTTTACAACCATAAACGAAAGTAATTTAAAACAATATATTTTGTCTAAAAGTTATGATGGGGTAACGTATACTAATTTTGATCGCCGTTCTGCTTATAATACTTCAGAGCAAATAAATTACCATTCGTATGATAGAGTAGATAAATCAATTGGAAACATTGTTTATTATCGTTTACAAGAAGAAGATTTTAATGGCGAAAAAAAGTATATTGGAAGCTCTTTTGTAAATTTAAAACCAAATAATAAAGACGTAATTGTTAATTTAAATGAAGAAGGAATAGCTATTTTGATGCCTGTTTCAGCAAAATCAATTGAATTAGTAACATTAGATGGGCAAAACCTTATTACGATAAGCGGAACTGAAAATGAGTTATCGTATCATATAAACACAACAAGCTTTGCAAAAGGGTTTTATTTATTAAGAATTACG
>CAIXZI010000101.1 GCA_903923915.1 uncultured Bacteroidota bacterium | reverse complement strand
CGACGGGGGGGTTTGGCACCTCGATGTCGGCTCGTCACATCCTGGGGCTGGAGAAGGTCCCAAGGGTTCGGCTGTTCGCCGATTAAAGTGGCACGCGAGCTGGGTTCAGAACGTCGTGAGACAGTTCGGTCCCTATCTGTTATGGGCGTTAGAAAATTGAGGGGCGCTGACTCTAGTACGAGAGGACCGAGTCGGACGTACCGCTAGTGTACCAGTTGTCACGCCAGTGGCACCGCTGGGTAGCTATGTACGGATGAGATAAGTGCTGAAAGCATCTAAGTACGAAACTCACCTCAAGATAAGTTTTCTTTATAAGAACCGTAGAAGACTACTACGTTGATAGGTCATAGATGTATAGGCAGTAATGTCAAAGTCGAGTGATACTAATTGTTCGTAAGCTTTCAAAAAATCTCTTCTTGTGTCTTTTTTCAATTTGTATTTAATCAAAAAATATTAATTTGAAAATTTGACGATGAGTCAATTAGACAATGAATAATCATTGCCTAATTAGCTAATAGTCGAATTATCGAATTTACCGTTTTTGGTGTCTATATCATCGGGGTTCACCTTTTCCCATTCCGAACAGAGCAGTTAAGCCCGATAGAGCTGATGGTAGTTGGCCTAAAGCCCGCAAGAGTAAGTCGATGCCAATTTTAAAAAACCTCCACATTAATTTGTTGGAGGTTTTTTTTTGAACTTTTTTTACAAAAATAAAGAATGAAATAAAATGTAGCGTTAGGGATGGTAGTGGAAAGCTTTTATTGTAATCAATAAAACTTGAAACGTAAAGCCCGGCGGCAGTAACCTGCCGAAACGCCCATCCTTTGACAAGCTCAGTATGACATAAAAAAAACCGCCTCATTTTACTGAAGCGGTTTTTATTTTTAATCTACTATTTAGCTTAAGCTTTTACACTTGCTCTAATAATGTTTAATGCACCACCAGCTTTAAACCACTCAATTTGTTGAGCGTTGTAGCTATGGTTTGCTTTAATAACATCTTTGCTACCATCTTTATGATTGAATGTAACTGTAAGTTGTACACCCGACGTAAAGCTTGTTAAGCCTGCAATATCAATGGTATCGTCTTCCTGAATTTTGTTGTAATCTTCTTTGTTTGCAAAAGTCAAGGCTAACATACCTTGTTTTTTTAAATTTGTTTCGTGAATACGAGCAAACGATTTTACCATAACCGCACGTACACCTAAAAAACGAGGCTCCATAGCTGCATGTTCACGAGATGAACCTTCGCCATAGTTTTCATCGCCAATAACCATAGAACCAATATGCTCTGCTTTGTAAGCACGCTGCACTTTTGGTACTTCGTTATACGTTCCGTCTAATTGGTTTTTTACACTGTTTGCTTTATCGTTGTATGAATTGATAGCACCAATTAACATGTTGTTAGAGATGTTATCTAAATGTCCGCGATATTTTAACCATGGGCCGGCCATAGAAATATGATCGGTTGTACATTTTCCTTTTACACGAATTAATAATTTCAATCCGCTTAAATCTGTTCCTTCCCAAGCTTTGAACGGAGCTAATAATTGTAAACGATCGCTTTCTGTACTAACTTTAATTTCAACACTTTTACCATCTGCAGCCGGTGCCTGAAACCCTGCATCATCAACATCAAAACCTTTTGGTGGCAATTCTTCGCCAGTTGGCGCATCAAATTTTACCGCAACACCATCTTCGTTAATTAATGTATCTGTTAACGGATTAAAACCTAAATCTCCTGCAATAGCAAGTGCTGTCACAATTTCGGGAGATGCTACAAACGCGTGTGTATTTGTGTTACCATCCTGACGAGCAGCAAAGTTTCTGTTGAACGAGTGAATGATTGTGTTTTTTTCTTTTTTATCAGCACCTGGTCTGTCCCACATACCAATACAAGGCC
Organism: uncultured Bacteroidota bacterium; assembly: GCA_903923915.1. Taxonomy (GTDB): domain Bacteria; phylum Bacteroidota; class Bacteroidia; order B-17B0; family Aurantibacillaceae; genus PALSA-968. The sequence continues at coordinate 6,774 of CAIXZI010000101.1, read as the reverse complement.
CGCAAGCATTAGAGAATACTTCTGCGCCAATTTTATTAAAGGTATCGATAAAGCCATCACGCTCAATAGTATAACGCACTTGTTGAGAACCTGGTGTAATTGTAAATTCTGCTTTAGCTTTTAATTTTTTATCAGAAGCTTGTTTAGCAAGAGATGCCGCACGAGAAATATCTTCGTAAGATGAATTTGTACAAGAACCAATTAAACCAACCTGTACATTCATTGGCCATCCTTTTTCAGTTGCAACTGCTTTTAATTGAGAAATAGGTGTAGCTAAATCTGGAGTGAAAGGTCCGTTTACATAAGGCTCTAATTCAGATAAATTGATTTCAATTACCTCATCAAAATATTTTGCAGGCTCTGCGTAAACTTCTTTATCTCCCGTTAAATGCTCTCTAATTTGATTAGCTAAATCAGCTACATCAGCACGGCTTGTAGCACGTAAGTAACGCTCCATAGCATCATCATAACCAAACGTTGAAGTAGTTGCTCCAATTTCGGCACCCATATTTGCAATGGTTCCTTTACCGGTACAGCTAAGGCTTTCAGCACCTTCGCCAAAATATTCTACAATTTTATCAGTACCACCTTTAACGGTTAAAATACCTGCAACTTTTAAAATAATATCTTTAGAAGAGCACCAGCCGTTTAATTTTCCGGTAAGTTTAATACCAATTAATTTAGGCCACTTTAATTCCCAAGCTAAACCTGCCATTACATCGCAAGCATCAGCACCACCAACACCAATGGCAACCATACCTAAACCACCACCGTTTACTGTATGAGAATCAGTACCAATCATCATTCCGCCAGGGAAAGCATAATTCTCTAACATTACCTGGTGAATAATACCTGCACCCGGTTTCCAAAAACCAATGCCGTATTTATTGGTAACAGAAGATAAGAAATCGTAAACTTCTTTATTAACTTTTATAGCGCGCTCTAAATCTGGAGTTGAATTATCTTTTGCGGTGATTAAATGATCGCAATGTACCGTGCTTGGCACAGCCACTCTTGGGCGACCAGCCTGCATAAACTGCAATAAAGCCATTTGAGCCGTTGCATCCTGCATGGTTACTCTATCCGGAGCAAAATCTACATACGAATTTCCACGCTCAAAGTTTTCAAACTTTTGATCTTTATGTAAATGCGAAAACAAAATTTTCTCAGATAAAGTTAAAGGGCGACCCAACGCTTTGCGGGCAGCTTCAATACGTGCAGGCATTGCAGCGTACACTTTTTTAATCATGTCAATATCAAAAGCCATAGTGTTTATTATTTATAGGTTAAAAACGCAATTTTAATTAGCGCATCAAATTTAACTATTATACCATAAATAAGGTGGAAAATGCAGGAATTATTTATGAGTTTTTTGGGCATTTAGGCGCATTAATCATAGTGAGCTTGTAAAATGCGCCACAGGGCTTTACGTTACAAGCTTTTATTGATTAAAATAAAAGGATTTTCGTTATAATCTCTAACGCAGATATTAAGCTATTTTCCATTGTAAATGATTTCCCAATCAGCCTTAACTAAATCATCAAACTTCAAGTCGTATTGCTTTAGAAATAATTGATGTTCAAAAACATCACATAAATTATAATTATGTAAATCATCGTGTTTATAATAAACCGTTTTTCCATTAATAAACTCACAAGTTGTATATTTTCTAAAAGTGTCCTCATTGAGAATATATATTCTTAAAATTTTATTGGGATGATTTTTTAATTTAAAATCCCATTTGGTTGTTGATTTAATAATCTCTTCATCTTTAGGTAAAATATAATCGAAGACAAGAGAATCACAAGGTCGCCGATTAGGAATGATTTCTTGCTCATCCATTACACTATAAAAGTATCTTACTTTATAATTTGTTTTATTTACTAATTTTAGTCTAAAGTCAAAAGGCTCACAAGAAATAAAAATTAGAGTTAATAAATAGAAAAAAAAGAAACGCATAGATCTCTCTATTTAATATTCAACTTCCCTGCTATACTTGCAGGTACAGCCTTTTTATGTAGTGTAATGCTAATGGTTTTTAAACGCACATATTGTTCTGAAGCATAAAAATAGCCATCGCAATCATTACGTTTTGTACCCCACGAGTTTTTAACTACATAAAACTTATTTCCGCTTTGGTCCTTAGCTAAGCCAATAATGTGCATGCCGTGGTCGTCTTGCGTTTCGTAATTATCAAACCCTGCCTGGCGAATTTCTTGTGTAATTATTTGTTGCTTACAAGGTTTTGTATAACACGCGCCTTTATCAGCATCGTTCATTGTATTCCAGTTTTCGGGCACAAGGGCTAAGCCATCTTTAAATCTAAAATATGGCTCGCTAACATCAGCAGCCCAGGCAATGCCATAGCCATTAGTAAGCGCATTATCAATAGTTGCCATTAACTCATCAATAGGCACGTTTTGATACTGTTGCCATTTCCAATTATCGGGTACTTCTAAAATAAACGGTTTATAAAACGGATGATGTGTAAATGAAGAAATAAAAACGTAGTCGTCCGGATTAATACCTAATTCTGCAGCGTACGTTTTTGGAGTGTATTCTTTTCCTTTGTAGGTAAAGGTTTCTGGAGCTTTACCCAAATATTTATCTAGCGTATTTTCTACTTCTTGTTTCCATTCTGTAGGGTTAATTTTATCATTTTTTGAAACTGCTTTTACCTCAGCCAGCAAAGTAGAATCCATTGCCTTGTGATTATATCCATAGGCTTCGTTTAAGTTGCCGTTATATACCTCGCGTGGTACCATACCAAAATTTTTCCAGCAGTAAACAACATCGGTAGGCTCTCCGCCTTCTTCAAACTGAGCTTTGCCATGCATGCGCACATAATTTTCAGCTTTTAACGGATAGGTTTTTCTAACCACAAACATTTCGCTAAGCTTTAGATCTTTTATTTTTTTAATGCGTATAATTTCTGATTCAAAAAAAGAAAGGGTTGAAAAACTCCAGCAAGTACCCGTTTTACCCTGAGCCTGCACAGGCGTTGTTTCTATACTTTTGGTAATGGTAAATTTATACTCGCTGCCCGGTTTGTTGGTATTGGGTTGTGCCGTTGCCAAGAGGCATGAGCCAAGAATAAAGAGATAAGAAAGTTGAAATTGTTTTTTCATCATGTAATTAATTTATTCTAACAAAAATAATAAATGATAGCACTATTACAGCTATTTTATTTTGACTGTATCTGTCTTGCTAATTTCTTTTACTGTTTTATCTAAAGCTTTTTTAGCTTTTGGAATTTGATAAATATTTATAAGCAACAACAATAATGATATAGCAACCGGTATGCTTATTAAAACATAGGTAAGCTCTTTGTAATTTGTTTTTACACCTGTGCTTTGTTTACCTGTATAACTTGCTTGCTTTGGCCTGTAATGCTCTTTGTAATACTGCCTGTGTTTTAATTCGGGCTCGGTAAACGTATATGTTTTTTGCTTTTTTGCAGGCTCCGTTTTTTTTATTTGAGAAACCGTAATATCATAATTTCTTTTTACATCGTATCTATTTCTACTTACTTCATCACTAAGGGTTTCGTAAGCTTCTTTTATAATTCTAAATTTTTCTTCAGCACCAGGGTTTTTATCCGGATGAAACAGCTTAGCCAATTTACGATACGCTGCTTTTATTTCAGCATTGGTAGCCGTTGGTTTTACTTGCAGTATTTGGTAATAATCAAAACTCATTACAAAAAAAAACCCTCGCACAATACGAGGGCTTTACATACTTAATTACTTGTTTTATTTGATTGAATCTTTTGTTTCAGGCTTTTGTTTTGGAGCTTTAAAATAAACATCCGATAAATTGCGGTAACGCATAGCATTACTATATGCATTTTGAATATTATAGTTAATCAATCTGTAATTTCCATCATACCATAAAACCATAACAGGGGCATCATTCATTAATATTTGTTCGGCTTTCATAAAGTTAGCAAAACTGCTATCGCGGTTAATGGCATCTCTACCCAACATATAATACTTATCGTATTGCGGGTTTTTATATCGCACCGTATTTGGATATGATTTTTGGTTTGGATCTTTAGGTACAGTAGCTCCGTAAAACACACTTAAAAACGATTCCGGACTTGGGTAATCTGCTACCCAGGCCTCGCGTACTATATCAGTTTGCCCGCTTGCCGCTAAATCTATTTTTTTTGCCAAAGGTACTACCTCGAAATCTATGTTTACGTTTAAGTTTTCTAACAATTGTTTTTGAATTTCAACTACTACGTTTGTATTGCGCGCACCGCCACTATTTAAAATTATTTTAACCGGAGGGAACGCTCTGCCATTAGGATAACCGGCTTCGGCGAGTAGTTTTTTTGCTTCGGTTACATTGTACTCGTAACCTTTTATTTTAGTAATATCGTATCCCGAAAATGTTTGAGGTGTAAAGCCATATAAAGCCGCGCCAAAGGCTTGGTTATTTAATGTTTCTTCTACTAATTTTTTACGGTTAACTGCCATGTTAAAAGCCTTACGAACTTTAATATTATCAAACGGCGGACGAGTAATATTAAACGTATAATACTGCGTAATCATTTCGGCTGCATTGTCTAATAAATACTTTGGTGGAGCGCTTTGAAAATCTTGTATTTGGGTTTCAACCATTTCTTTAATTGATTGAGATGGCAAAGAGGTTATCATATCTAACTTACCGTCTTTAAACATAGCCAATTCTTGTTCTTTTGTTGGAACGGTGTATATTAAAATAGAATCTAAAAAAGGCAATTTATTTCCTAAAGAATCTTTGCCGTAGTAGTTTGGATTTTTACGAAGAACAACTTTATCTTTATTTGATTGAGCAGCATCATAAACAAAAGCACCCGCACCCACTTTTATATCCTTACCATATTTTTCAACAGCTTCTTTAGCAACCACGCCACAAATAGATTCTGCTAAAATTTGAAGAAACACGGTGCTTGGATGTTCTAATGTTATTTCAAGTGTGTAATCATCAATTACTTTAACGCCATCTAAACTGCCTTTGCCATCAAACGCTGCATTAGCACCTTTAACACGATCTTTAAATGTGCTTACAAACGCCCCGTTTTCAGGGGTGTTTTTACATAATAATTCAAAAGAATATTTAAAATCGGCTGCTTTTACTTCTCTACCTGTTCCACCAGAAAAACATTTATCATCCTGAAAAACAACGCCTTTTCTTAAATGAAATGTATATTTAGTTCCTGTTGCATCAACTTCCCATTTTTCTGCAATGGCAGGTTCAACCTTTAACGTAGCATTGTTTAAACGAGTTAACCCATCATAAACTTGCGTGCCAATAAAATTAGAAGCCACATCAACTATAGAGCTTGGGTTAAGGCTTTGAAATAATTCGGTTTCAGAAAGACGTAAATAGCCTCCGTAAACACGACCACCTTTTGCTTCAGTAGATTCTGATTGGTTTTGATTGTTTTTATCACCACCACATGATGCTAAAATTAGCAACAAAAAAATGGCGAGTATAGGTGTCTTTCTCTTCATAAAAAGCTGTAAATACGACTTAAATAGTTAGACACAAGATTAGCAATTTTTTTGCACTCGGGCAAATATTTTCGACGGATTGTTACAAGTCAAATGGGTCTTTATCCCCCAAGTTTTCTTCGTTTGATTGTTTTACATCATCATCATATTTGCTGCAATCAAGTTCTATTTCGCTCATTTTTGATGGACGCTCAAAATCTCCCTTAGATATTTTAATGGTTTTATCGGCATATACCTTTTGAAAAAACTTGCCCCAAATTGGTAACGCCATACTGGCTCCTTGCCCTTGATCGGTGGTGTTAAAATGCACCGCTCTGTCTTCGCCACCAACCCAGCAACCCGCCGCCAAATCAGGGGTATAACCAATAAACCAACCATCGCTATTGTTTTGTGTAGTGCCTGTTTTACCTGCTATTGGATTCATTAAATTATAACGATAGCGCAATCTAGAACCTGTACCCGATTGCACCACACCTTTCATCAACTCACACATAACAAATGCTTTTTCTTCATTAAAAACTTCCTCAGTATTTGGCACAAATTCTTCTAATACTTTGCCGTTTTTATCTTCAATACGAGTAACAAAAATGGGCTGTACATACGTGCCTTTATTGGCAAAAGTAGAATTAGCGCCTACCATTTCGTAAACTGAAATATCTGCAATACCCAGGCACAAAGCCGGTACCACATCCAAGTGCGAGGTGATGCCCATTCGTTTGGCTAAATTTACTACGGCGTTTGGACCAAATTTTTTCATTAAAGCGGCGCTTACATAATTTAAAGAGTTAGCTAAAGCTGTTTTTAAGGTTAGAATTTTACCCTCAAATTTCTCATCTCCGGCAGAATTATCAGGGCACCATTCTTCGCCTGTTTCTGTAGTAATACAAGTGCGCACGTTTGGAATGCGATAACAAGGAGAGTATCCTTCTTGAATAGCCAAAGCATACACAAATGGCTTAAACGTAGAGCCTACCTGACGTTTACCAATTTTTACGTGATCGTACTGAAAATGTGTGTGATTAATACCCCCAACCCAAGCCTTAATGTAACCTGTTTGAGGTTCCATAGCCATAAAGCCGGTTTGCAAAAAGCTTTTGTAATACCTTATAGAATCATATGGAGAAAGCGTTGTGTCAATCTCTCCGCGCCAGCTAAAAACAGTCATTTTTACCGGGGTTTTAAATACTTCTGTAATTTCTTCGTCTGTTTTTCCGGATGCTTTTAAACCTCGGTATCTATCACTGCGGTGCATGGCACTTTTCATGATGTTTTT
>CAIXZI010000100.1 GCA_903923915.1 uncultured Bacteroidota bacterium | reverse complement strand
GTAATGCCTTGCTCTGCACCAATGTTAAGTGTTATGTAATTACTGCGTAAGTTACTGCTGTTGTTTATTACTTTAGCTTGTGTAAAAATATATTTCTGTTTATAAAGCGTATCGTTTTTTGTAAGCGATGCTATTTGAATTAACTCATACGAACGAGAACGAATGATGTTTAACAAACCAATATTTTCTCGCGCCAACTTTAAATTTTCTTCTTTTAACGAAAGATATTCTTTAGTGTTTGATACCGCCTGGAAAGTCTCTGCTGATAAGGTGTTTGAAGAATTAATAATATGCGTACTTTGAAAATTTTTATTTTTAGAAATTAATAAAATGCACATTATCTGCAAAAAAATAAAAAGCAGGTAATAATAATTCCGTATGAGAAAACTTACTAGGGTACGCACTTTTTATATGATTAAAAATTAAGAATTAAAAATGCAGAATAACTCAATTTATTTTATTAAGAAAGGAAAACGGTGAATATTTTTTAATGCAATACCAGTTCCACGAGCAACAGCACGCAATGGATCTTCTGCAATGTGTACAGGTAATTTAGTTTTCATAGAAATACGTTTATCCAAGCCACGCAATAACGAACCACCACCCGCTAAGTAAATACCGGTACGATAAATATCTGCCGATAACTCAGGCGGAGTCATCTCTAACGCATTTAAAATCGCTTCTTCAATTTTAGAAATTGATTTATCTAAAGCGTGTGCAACTTCCACATAACTTACATAAATTTCTTTTGGAATACCGGTCATTAAATCTCTTCCGTGTACAGGGAAATCGGCCGGAGGATTTTCAATTTCCGTCATAGCTGCACCAACTTCAATTTTTACACGCTCTGCAGTACGTTCGCCAATTAAAATGTTATGCTGACGACGCATGTATTCTTCTAAATTGGCTGTAAAATCATCTCCTGCAATACGAACCGATTTATCACACACGATACCACCAAGGGCAATAACGGCAATCTCACTGGTGCCACCGCCTATATCAATAATCATGTTACCAACAGGCTCTTCCACATCAATACCCATACCCAGCGCGGCCGCCATAGGTTCGTGTATCATGTAAACTTCTTTTGCACCAGCGTGTTCTGCACTATCTCGTACGGCACGTTTTTCAACCTCTGTAATACCGGATGGAATGCAAATTACCATACGCAACGATGGTTGGAAAAATTTTCTACCAGGGTTAATCATCTTAATCATCCCTTTAATCATTTCTTCAGCTGCCTGGAAATCGGCTATCACACCGTCTTTCAGCGGACGAATAGTTTTTATATTCTCGTGGGTTTTACCATGCATTTGCTGTGCTTGTTTTCCAACAGCAATAATTTTACCGGTACTTCTGTCAACCGCAACAATACTTGGTTCATCAACCACAACTTTATCATTGCAGATAATAATGGTGTTTGCTGTTCCTAAATCGATTGCAATTTCCTGCGTTAAAAAATTTAAAAATGCCATATAATTTTATCGTTTATTAATGTTTAAAATGTCTTGTACCTGTAAATACCATAACCATTTGGTGGTTGTTACAATAAGCAATACTGTCTTTGTCTTTAATGCTACCACCGGGTTGAATAACCGCTTTGATGCCTGCTTTATCTGCAATCTCTACACAATCTGCAAAAGGAAAAAATGCATCGCTAGACATAACAGCTCCGTTTAAATCGAAGCCGAATTTTTTTGCTTTTGCAATCGCTTGTTCAAGTGCATCTACACGCGATGTTTGTCCGGTTCCGCTTGCAAGCAACTGATTGTTTTTTGCAAGAATGATTGTATTTGATTTGGTGTGCTTAACCAGTTTGTTTGCAAAAAGTAAATCGTTGATTTGTTCTTTAGTAGGAGTTGCAATAGTTGCGGGAGTTAAATCTTTTTCGGTTTCGGTTTTCAAATCGCGGTCTTGTTCAATAACACCGTTTAGTAAAGTGCGAGCAGATTTTTTATTTGTTTTGTTTTGCTTTTTGATTAAGATGATGCGATTAGGTTTTACTTTTAAAATCTCCAATGCCTTTGCATCATAAGCAGGAGCAATAATTACTTCGAAGAAAAGTTTATTTATTTCTTTTGCAGTTTCTTCATCTAATTTTACATTGGTAATTAAAATACCGCCAAAGGCAGATGTAGGATCGGCTGCAAGGGCATCTTTCCAAGCATCAATTAATT
>CAIXZI010000099.1 GCA_903923915.1 uncultured Bacteroidota bacterium | reverse complement strand
TGCTGCATTAGCACTCCAAGTGTAGGTTGTTGCACCCGTAGCTGTTAATGTAGTTGAATTTCCAATACAAATAGTATTTGTGCCGGTAACTGTAATATTTGGTAAACCATTAACGGTAACAGATAGCGTGCTTACGTTTGTACAACCGCTAGCATCTGTACCTGTTACGGTATAATTAGTGCTTACAGTTGGTGTTGGAGAAATAGTTGCTGTAGTTGCTCCTGTATTCCAAGTATAGGTTGAAGCCCCAGAAGCAGTTAATAAATCTGTTTGACCACTACAAGTAACGGTAGAACCACTAATAGTTACTGTTGGCGGAGGATTTGGAGTTACTGTTAATGTATAAAATGCTGTACCCGCACAAGTACCAAAACCTGAACCTGTAACAGAATATGTAGTAGTAACTGTTGGACTAACTGAAATAGATGCCGTTGTTGCATTGGTGCTCCAAGTATATGTATTACCACCAGCTGCACTTAATGTACCAGCCGAACCATTACAGATAAAAGAAGGTCCGCTAATGGTTACAGTTGCCGAAGGATTGACAGTTAATGTTCTGGTTTTTACCGCAGAGCATCCGCTTGCATTTGTACCCGTAACTGTATAAACAGTAGTTGCAGATGGCGATACCGAAATAGTAGAAGTTGTTAATCCACCTGGCGCCCAAACATAAGTAGTTGCTCCACTGGCTGTATAGGTTGTTGTTGTACCCGGACAAACACCTCCAAAACCAGGACCACCTGCTATATTAACAGTTGGCACTGCATTTACCGTAATTGCTTGAACAGCTGTATTTGTACAGCCATTAGCATCGGTACCGGTTAATGTATAAGACGTTGGTGTAGTTGTGCTGGTTGGCGCAACTGTTTCAGAGGTTGCTGTTGAACCACCAGGAGTCCAGGTGTAATTTACCGCACCCGAAGCTGTTAACGTATCAATAGCTCCTTTACAAATGGCCGTGTGTGATGGCGTAATCATTACTGTTGGTAAAGCATTTACGGTAACAGTAGCATAAGGATTCATAACTACTGTGCTTGTACCTACAATAATACCAACAACGGCATATGTTGTAGTAACGGTTACAGTTCCTGTAGGAAAGTTAAGCGCGTTGCCCGTACCACTAACCGGACTGCCCACAAGGGCCGTTGTGTTGGTTGATGCTACTAAACCATAGGTAACACCCGCCTGAGAAGATGGAATACTTATGGTAGCTGTGCCTGTGCCGCAAATAGAAGCCGGCGAAGCTGTTGGTGGCTGATTGGTTATTTGTGCTCTAGCTGTATGCGTAAACGCAACAAGAAAAGCACATAGACAAGCAAATGTCTTCCTGTTTTGGTAGAATTTTTTAATCATTTTTTAGTGGATTTTATTTATTTGCGGCAATCTTACGCAATACATTCTGAAGTAAAGGTTAAAAGGTAAAAAATGAGGTGAATGGATTGAAAAAAGAGGAAATTAATAGTTTAGAAAATTTGATTACAAGGTTGAGGTTTTATTACTAAACCAAATGGCATTAAATTATCTAACAATAACCTTAGTTTTAACCACATCTTTTCCTACTTGAAGAATTATTAAATAAACTCCTTTTGCCATTCCGTCTAGTAAAACGGTGTGATTATTTCCGGCGTTTGCTGTAATTGTTTCTTGTTTAACTATTCTTCCAAAAACATCCAACATAGTTAACGAACAATTATTACTATTTGATGATTTAAAATCTATGTTAATCAAATCATTAGCCGGGTTAGGATAAACAGAAAGATTAAGCTCGTTTTCTTTTTGGGTTTGTTTAATACCTGTATAACAAGCACTATTTACAAAGGCTATTGGGTTAGAACTAATGCCATTGGCTGTAACTACCAACGAATAGGTTGCGTAAGGCAATGCAGCCGGAAGTGTAAACAAAGTGGTATCGGGTAAATTGCCGCGTTGTACATTGGTGCTATTCCAGTTAAAGGTGCGTGCATAATACGTTTTTACCCCATCTGTTAAACGTATAATGGGATAGTTGGTTGCCATTTGCCAATCATCGCCATAGCCCGATCCTTCTGAAATGCCATTAAACAAAGTGCCTGCTATTTTAAAGGTATCGCAATTTAGTTGTGTAATATTACCAATAGTGGGTTTTCCAGCTGCAAGAGGTATCCCATCTGGTGTATAAACATAATATTGTTGGGTGTATTGACTAACATATAAAATGTTGCCATCGGGCAAATTCAACATATTGCTTTCAAAACAAGCTATATTAGTTAATGAATCGCTTGTATTATCGGGCGAACTAACTTGGGTAAATGCGTTTGTTGTATAATCAAATTCGAAAAAAGCGGTTGGCGATAAAAATGCATTAGCGGTAGAAGTATTAACGGGCGAAGCTGCACATAAAATTTTACCATTAACCATCATAGACCCTGCGGCATCTACAGTGCCATACATACTGCCGCCAATAGTTGGCAAATTAGGTCCTGCTGCCCAACTACCAGGGCTTGTTGTACCCGTTGGTGTATAATAAGCGCTATGACCGGTTGCACCTAGAAAAAAAGCGCGCCCATCGGGCAATAAAAACCCGGCTCCGGTTTCATACCAATAGGGGTCGTATAAAGAATCGGGTAGGGTGGCATCAACAACCCATTGGTTTGTAGCCGGTATATATCTTTCAGAACTTGTAACTCCAAAATCGACAAACAAAATACTGTTATCTTTAAGTTTTACCCAAGCAGATTCATCATGTCCTTTATGGCAAGTTGGTCCGGCTGCCCAAGTATTTGTTTTAGGATTAAAAATAGTAGTACCATTTCCAATGCCATTTAAGGTGCCAACCATTACTCTGCCGTCATTTAAAATTTCTGAATTTGCATCGGCAAAAAATTTACCCGAATTAGGTGCCATTGTCCAAGTATCGTTTAAAGGGTTGTAGGTTTCTGCTGTAGATTTACCCGAACCATACTCGCCACCGGCTACAAAAACACGCCCATCTTTTAAAACCTGCGAGGCAAAATATAAGCGGGTATCATGCATAGGCGCCAATCTGCTCCATGTGCCATTTACATAACTACCTAAAGAATCGGGAGTTAACTTGTTCCAAATATTACCAATGGTATCACATGCACAAGCAATTGTTTTTGCCATTACGGTTCCGTCAGAAAGTAAAAGCATAACGCCAACGTTTGTATCGGGAGATAAGTTGTTTAAGGGAGTCCAACTACCTTGCGCCGTAATTGATGTAGAAAAAAACGTGGCTATAAAAAATAGGGTTATGTATATGTTATTTATTTTTTTCATTTTCAATGGTTTAAATATTGTGCAATATAAATAAAAACACATCTATAATTTCTTTTTGTTTACT
>CAIXZI010000098.1 GCA_903923915.1 uncultured Bacteroidota bacterium | reverse complement strand
TACTGGTGTAAAATAGATTGGAAAAAAAATAAAATAGCAACTGTAGTGATTAACAATGTGCCGCCAAATAGCGAAGTAGAAATATCTGTTCAGGAATTACTTTATTACGCCAATAAAACACAAGAATCAGGCCCGTTTATTTTTAATACGAGTGAGTTATCTTTTGCAAAAAAATAATCGCGTGTGCAAAAAATAAATAATGGTACAATATCATTTAATAAGGCAACCGATACACTTGATATTGTGTCTCGCAGCATGGGTTATGTTTAGGTATGAAATATTAAAAACAGGAATTATACCACTTGGGCATTTATATTTTGTGGCACTCGAAAATGTAGGTAGAGGTAGTGTAGGTTCAAAAATTTGTAGTTCTGAGGAAATAATAAATGTGATTTTTGTTACTATAATATCAAGAAAGCAGTTCTGGCTCAACGCTACTTATGCGCCATTACCTGTTTAAAAGTTTCAAAACAATAAGAAATTTTAGCTTCTACTAAGCCTATTTTTGCTACTAATAAACTGTTTACTATGATTAAAAAACATTTCTACATAGCCCTAATGGCTGCAACCATTTTTACGTCTTGTGTGCCACAACGTAAGTTAGAAGAGTGCCAGGATAAGCAAAAAGCCTGCGAAAATGAATTGTCTGCGCTTAAAACAACGTCTCAGGCTAACGAGGCAAAGGTTAAAGATATGACAGAACAACTTGCCAATGATAAAAGAGATTTAGATGGTTTGCGAAGAGATACCAACGTAATGGGCACAAACTACCGCATATTAACGGTTAAGTATGATAAGCTTAATCAGTTAAACGAAGAGCTAATGAATAAGTTAAGCGCTTTACTATCTAATAGCGAAAAAGATAATGCTAAACTAAGTGGCGATTTGCAAACTACACAGGCACAATTATTAAAAAAACAAGACGAGTTAAATGCTTTATCTGTTCAATTAAACGCTTTATCTGCGCAATTAGGCAAGCAAAAACAAAATTTGGATTCGTTATCTACACAATTACAATTACGTGAAAAACGTGTTAATGAATTAGAAGATATATTAAAGCAAAAAGATGATGCAGCAGCAGCTTTAAAGAAAAAATTAAGCGACGCACTTTATAATTTTGAAGGTAAGGGCTTAACCATTACGCAAAAAAATGGCAAAATTTATGTTAGTATGGATGAGTCTTTACTTTTTGCAAGCGGTAAAACAGCTGTAGAGCCTAAGGGTATAGAGGCTTTAAAAAATGTAGCCAAGGTGTTAGATCAAAATGCAGATATAAATATTATGGTTGAGGGCCATACGGATGATGTGCCTATGCACGGCAACGGCGATATAAAAGATAATTGGGATTTAAGTGTAATGCGCGCTACATCGGTTACAAAAATAATCTTACAAAGCAGTCCGGGTATAGACCCTAAGCGTATTAGCGCTGCTGGGCGAGGGGAGTTTTTTCCTTTAGATCCTGCGAAAACAGCCGATGCACGCAAAAAAAATCGTCGCACAGAAATTATTTTAACACCTAAGTTAGATGAGTTGTTAAAAGTTTTAGGAAATAATTAACATAATAATTAATTAAAAACCACACAAGTATGAGTATGATTAAAGAGTTTAAAGAGTTTGTAATGCGCGGCAACGTTATTGATTTAGCCGTGGGTGTTATCATTGGTGGTGCTTTTAATAAAATTGTTTCTTCTTTAATTGAAGATGTTATTACACCTTTAATGCTAAAACCGGTATTGGATGCGGCAAATGTAACTACACTACAAGCTTATAGTTGGCACGGCGCTAAACTGGGTATGTTTTTAAGCTCGGTTATAACATTTACACTTACAGCTTTTGTTTTATTTTTAATTATTAAAGGGATGAATGCAGCGGCTAAAAAGAAAGCAGAAGAAGTACCTGCTGCTGTGCCAGAGCCTTCATCTACCGATAAATTATTAATGGAAATTAGAGATTCGTTAAAAAAATAAATTAGGTAATCCAATTTTTATTGAAGGATAATACTACGTGTATTATCCTTCTCTGTTTTTATATGTAGGCTATAATATTTATCAGGAAGTAATGATAGTGC
>CAIXZI010000097.1 GCA_903923915.1 uncultured Bacteroidota bacterium | reverse complement strand
TTTTATGTGAAAAAGCAAAGGCATGGTAGTCTTTTTATTTTATATCGGTAAAAGCAAAAAGTAACCCTTTAAATAATTTTAAGTATTATTAAAGCATATAAAACAATAATAAACAATGATATAAGAAATCCAATAATACCTAAAACAAAGCCTGTAGTAGCTCTTGATTTATACGGAGATAATTCTCTTGGATTTTTATCAATTAAGCGTAAGCATTTACTTCCCAGTAAAATGGCAATAACTCCGGCAGCGCCGCCGTAAATTGGAATCAGCGAGAACGCCCCAAAAAATATACTGGCCACAGATCTTTTACTCACATAATTTTCTGTTCTGTATTTATCTTCTTTAGCAAATTGTTTGTTTTTTAGAGTAGGAGTAGGGGCATGTTCGTTTACAAAAGAATCTAAACTACCATTTGCATATTTTATGTAAGATACATCGTATCTGTAAACAACATACGTTGGGCCGGTTAAATTATTACAGTATTTGTACTTAACTTCTGTAGGCGTAATTTCTGTAACCTTTACTTTAATTTCAGTTTCATTGCGAAGTATTAACGTATCGCAACTAATAGAATCAGTAGAAATTGAAATTCTTTTTTTCTTTTCAGCTGAAGCAATTAGTGCGTTTATATTTTCGGATAGCGTTGTTTTTTGATTAGAAATACTTTTTAGCTTGATAATCTTTTGTTCTTGCTTTGTTTGAGTTAAAGCTTCTTTCACCTCTTCTGCATCTGTAGGCTTAGCCACATGTTTTTGTTGAAAATGATAACCATTTGTATAATGTCTTTTTTCTACTGAACAAGATTGAAAAATAATCGTAGAAATATATAACAGACAAAAAAAAGGTTTTATTATACGCATGTTATAAGTGCTTTAATTTATTATACACGATTGGTTTTCCATTTAGAACGAGTTGCTGAAATTTCAACATCGGGTTGCTTGGTAACTTTAGCATCTTTATTGGTAAGAAATGCGCCTAAAAATGCGGCTACTTCAGCTTCTGCGGGCGTTGATGTATCTAACATTTCGGGAGTAAAGTAATTTTTAATAAAATTAGTATCAAACTTGCCGCTCACAAAAGCATCGTGTTTTAAAACGAAAGAGCAAAATTGTAATGTAGTTGAAACACCTGTAATTACATACTCATCAATAGCGCGCAACATACGTGCAATGGCTTCTTCTCTGTCTTTACCATGTACAACCAGCTTTGCAATTAAAGGGTCATAAAAAATAGGAATATCCATACCTTCTTCAAAACCATCATCAACTCTAACGCCTGTGCCTTTCGGGATTTTATAAGTAACTAATTTACCAATATCGGGTAAGAAATTATTTTTAGGATCTTCGGCACAAACGCGCACTTCAATAGCATGCCCGTTTATTTTTAAATCAGCTTGTGTATAAGATAATTTTTCGCCACGAGCCACCTTAATTTGTTCTTTCACTAAATCAAGTCCGGTAATTAATTCCGTAACAGGATGCTCTACCTGCAAACGTGTATTCATTTCAAGGAAATAAAATTTCATGGCATCATCAACCAAAAACTCAACTGTTCCGGCACCGCTGTAGTTACATGCTTTTGCAACGTTTACAGCACATTCGCCCATTTCTTTACGCAAAGCAGGAGTTAAAATAGCGGAAGGTGCTTCTTCAATAACTTTTTGATGGCGACGTTGAATGCTGCACTCGCGCTCAAATAAATAAACCACATTGCCATGGTTATCTGCCATAATTTGTATTTCTATATGTCGTGGCCCTGAAGCAAATTTTTCAATAAACACGGCATCATCGCCAAAGGCAGATTTAGCCTCGCTCATAGCCATTTTCATTTGCTCTTCAACATCCTCTAAACGTTCAACTAAACGCATACCTTTTCCTCCTCCACCGGCAGAAGCTTTTATCAACAAAGGAAAACCGGTTGCTTTGGCAACTGTAATGGCTTCATTTAAATCTTTAATAGCACCTTCGCTACCTGGTATCATGGGTACATTAAACTTTTTAGCAGCTGCTTTAGCCGATAGTTTATCACCCATAATATTCATGGCCTCTGGGCTGGGACCTATAAACGTAATGCCCGCTTTTTTTACCGCATCAGCAAAACCTGCATTTTCAGATAAAAAACCATAACCGGGGTGTATGCCATCAACACCTAATTGTTTAGCTACTTCAATAATCTTATCGCCCAACAAATAACTTTGGTTACTTGGCGGCGGGCCAATACACACAGCCTCATCGGCGTATCTTACAAACAAGGCGTTTCTATCTGCTTCGCTAAAAACAGCTACCGTTTTTATACCCATTTCTTTTGCACTACGCATAACACGTAAAGCAATTTCTCCCCGATTAGCTACTAAAATTTTTTTCATTCTTAATAATAAATAGGGTTTAAAGATAGTTTCTTTAACAAGAATAAATAACCGGAAATAACTTATTTAACAATAATTTTGTGGCTGTAAATACTGCCGTCTGCAGATGATAAAACAGTATAAATGCCGGGTGGGGTATTTCTGCTAACATCTTCAGCAAACAGTTGTTCATTTTCTTTGGTAATTAGTAGTTTAGCGGTGTAATCCATACCCTCTGCATCTTGTAATAATACTAATACTTCTTCGTTTTTAATCTCTTTTAATTCAGCGGTTTCTAACATCGTCATTTCTGCCTGTGAAGGATATGCTTTTGTTTCTTTTTTATTATTGTAAATAACACCCGACGTTGGAAAGTATCTAACATTGCCGTTATAATCAGTTATTTTTATGTGATAGTAAGAGTTTCCGTTAAATGGTTGGTAATCTGTTTCAGCATAATCTTTATATAATTTGCTGTTACCTGCGCCAGGCACATCAATTATCTTAGAATAATGCTTGCCATCTTTACTCTTTTCAATAGTAAAATAAGCATTATTGGTTTCATAATTTGTTGCCCAAGTAATTAACACATGATCTTCTTTAGGAACTACGTCAAAATAAGACAACTCAATAGATTTTGAATTACTTAGACCAACTTTAACCGTATCTGTTTGTGCAGAAACTTTAAAAACAACGATACTAAATAGAAGGATAACCTTTTTTATCACCCGCATAATATTTACTGAACAGATAAAGTTAAGTAAAATGTTTGGAGAAAAGAAATTTTGCGCATTTTTTCTTTATACAGTGCGGGTAAAACAAAAAAAGCAATCTTTTAATGATTGATAATTAGGTGTTTATTTATCCAACCATTTTTTAAATTCTGATACTCGTTCACGGCTAACAATCATATCTTCTTCTTGCAATAACAGCGCGTTGATTTTTAAACGACTATTAAAATATGAATTTACTTTTTGAATGCTATTGATTTGAATAATTACTTTTCTGTTTATTCTAAAAAAAACATCGGGTGCAAGTATAGTTTCCAAATGATCAAGCGCATAATCTACCACATATCTTTTATTATTTGAGGTAACTAACAAAACCAAGCCATCTTCAGAAATGAAATGAGCTATATCGTCTGTTTTTACAGATGAAATTACATCTCCT
>CAIXZI010000096.1 GCA_903923915.1 uncultured Bacteroidota bacterium | reverse complement strand
TATTATCAATAAAATAAAACAAGAATCGAGAGAGCATTTGCGAAATGAAAAAGCAGCTGTTACCGCAAAAATAAAAGAAGGTATTTCTCCTTCCATCATTCAAAATAATATTGGCGATGAAATTAGAATTGATGAAATACCCCAATTAACAAACAGAAAGCCTTTTTTTACAACAGTTGCGCAAAAAGAAGAAATTAACGAAGAAGAAGAGGAAAAAGAAGAATATGAAGGTGCATTTAAAACAGAGGCGATTGTGTTTGAGTGTGCATCTACAGAAAAAGATTATCGAGTAACCATTGTAAAAGCCTATGATAATGATGAGGCATTAGGAGATAATATACTTAATGCGGTTTCTATTTCGGCTTTCCTAATGATTTTATCGATCGTATTTGTAAATACATTTATTTACAAAAAAATATGGGCGCCTTTTTATTTTACATTAAAGGCATTGCGCAATTTTAATATTTCTAAACAAATTGGATTAAAATTTCCGGCTGCAAAAACAGAAGAATTTAAACAACTAAATCAAGCCATTACGCTTATGGCCGAAAAAATTTCGCGTGATTATATCTCTTTAAAAGAGTTTACCGAAAATGCTTCACATGAAATACAAACACCTTTAGCCGTTATTAATTCTAAAATAGAAATGTGTTTGCAAGATACTCATCTAAGCCCTGAACAAGCTAAAATGTTAATGGAAGCAAGTTATGCGGTAAATAATTTAGTTAATTTAAACAAAGGTTTAATTACACTTACTAAGCTGGATAACAACCAAGTTGATTTGCCGAGTGATGTAAATATTAGTAAGAAAATTTACAACCGACTTAATTTATTTGAGGAATTTATTCAGGAAAAAGACATTGATGTAAACCTTAGAATTGATGATACAGCTACCTTTAAAATTAACTCTGTACTGGCCGGAATACTTTTTGATAACTTGATAAAAAATGCCATTAAGCATAACCTAACCGGTGGTGGAAAAATTGATATTGAAGTAAATAAAGAATTTATAAAAATTGCCAATACTGGTTTGCCGCCCAAGGTAAATACAGATAAATTTTTTGAGCGTTTTTATAAAGATGGAACTCAAGAGTCTTTAGGTTTAGGATTAGCAATTGTAAAAAAAATATGTGAAATTTATAATTTCAAAATTTCATATACATACGAAGCTGGGCTTCATATTATTGTATTAAACATAAAAAAGGAATAGTGTTATAAAATGCTAAAATCAGTTTACGTTCAGATTAAAAAGATAATTTTATTTATATGAAAACATTAACTCGTAAAGAATTTATAGAACAAGTTGGCATAGGCGCAGCTGTTTTGTTTGTGGCAGCTTGTGCCGGTAGTTGTAAAAAAACTGCACAAGGGCCATCTAGCGTTAATTTTACTATTGACGTTTCTACAGGTAATTTGGCAACCAACGGTGGATTTTTGGTGCAAAACGGCGTAGTTGTTGCCCGCACTAGCTCAGGTTCTTTTATTGCAGTAGCGGCAACTTGTACTCATCAAGGTGGCACACTTAATTATTCTTCGGGGTCAAACCAATTTGTTTGTCCGCTACATGGCGCCATATTTAGCTCAACAGGTGCAGCGGTAAGTGGTCCAACATCTACAGCGGTACAAAAATATAACACCACGCTTACCGGAAACTCTTTGCGTGTGTATTCTTAAAAAAATTAAATTAGCAATACCTTATAAAATCAGTTTTTATACAGAATTATCCTATACTTTTGTTCTATAATTAAACAAATAACATTTATATGAAAAAAATATTTTTAGTAGCAGCAAGTGTTGCAATAACAAACATCATGCAGGCGCAAATATACATGGGTAAAACCTGCGTAACACACTTCTTTTCTAAAACATCTATGAAAGATATAGAAGCCAAAAGTAACACAGCAAAGCCTGTATTAGATGCAGCTTCCGGCAATTTTCAAATGCGCATACAAAACACTTCTTTTAAATTTGAATCTTCTTTTATGGAAGAGCATTTTAATGAAAACTATATGGAGTCAGAAAAATTTCCTTATGCTACCTTTAAAGGCAAAATAAATGAAAAAGTTGATTATGCTAAAGATGGCGAATACAAAGTAACTTGTACAGGAAGCATGGAAATGCACGGCACTACTAATCAAATTACGACTTCGGGTACATTAACCGTTAAAGGAAAAGAAGTTACTATAGTTTCTAAATTTAAAGTTAAACCGGCCGATTATAAAATTAAAGTACCTTCTTTATATGTAAAAGAAATTGCCGAAGAAATTGATGTGGATATTACCACGGTGTTAGAACCTTACGTAAAAAAATAATTTCTTTAAACTTAATTTTTTTTAAAAGCCCTATTAGTAGGGCTTTTTTATTGAATTACTTTTTGTTCTTTAAAAAATTTTGCAACTCTTGTTTTACTGCCAGGTTAATAAAAGCATCCATAATGGCAGTATGAGTGGTTGGGTCTTTTATTTTTGCACATACTTGTTTTGCAAAAGCAAGTCTTGTTTGTTCTGTAGAAAAAACAGATAGCATTTGTTTGATTTGCGATATACTAAATGTATTATTCTCTAACAAACCAACCGCTGTATTAAGCTTGTCAGCTTCTGTTGGCTGAGATATTATATTGGTAAGCGTTGTTTGAAACGAAGGGGCTTCGGTAGTAGTTATGTTATTAGTGGCATTACTATCCACAGTTGTTAATGTGTTTGATGTTATTACTTGCGCTTCTATTGGTGGATTTGTAACCACTGGAGTTTGTGGTACTGCAGGGTTTAAAAAACCATCAATTTCTTTTTCAGATACATAATCCATCGTGTGTTTTTTGCCGTGTTTATTTAGTGCAAAAACACATTCTTTACCTGTCCTATAAAATGTTAAAGTAGTTTCATGTTCTTTAAGTTTTGGGTTCTCAAAAATAATCCTAACCTTATACACCTTTAAATCTAAACCTTCTACCCTAACGTTGGTTTCGGGTGTTTGATTTTCTTTTAATCCGTTAAGTATCAAAGTAAAACGCTCGCCTTCATTACAAAACACAACCAAGTTGTTAATAACCTGAGCTTTTAGACCAAGCTGAGCAATGCAAAAAATAATAAGGAAATATCGAAGTTTCATGCAGTTAATTTTTCTATTAACAAATATAACTATTCTTCCCCGAAATAATTTACTTTTGTGCATGCAAGAAAGTATCTTAATTTTAGATTTTGGTTCTCAATTTACACAGCTTATCGCTCGTCGTGTTAGAGAAATCAATGTATATTGTGAAATTCATCCGTATAATAAAATCCCAAAAAACATTTCAGATTTTAAAGGAGTTATACTTTCGGGTAGTCCGCATAGTGTGCGCGAAGCTGATGCCCCAAAGCCAGATTTATCAGACATAAAAGGTAAAGTGCCATTATTGGGAGTTTGTTATGGCGCTCAATATTTAGCTCATTGCTTTGGTGGAGAAGTTGCTCAAAGTAATACACGCGAGTACGGAAGAGCGCATTTAGAGTTTGTAAATAGTAAAAACGAGTTATTTAAAGATATAAGTGACGATTCTGTTGTGTGGATGAGTCATGGTGATAGCATTGCTAAAATACCTGATAACTATGAAATTATTGCCAGCACCCACGATGTAAAAGTGGCTGGTTTTCATGTACAAGGTGAAAAAACATATGGTATTCAATTCCATCCCGAAGTTTATCATACGGCAGAAGGAACCAAGCTTATCAAAAATTTTGTGATAGATATTTGTGGTTGCGCCGGTAGTTGGACCTCTACTTCATTCATAGAAACTACTGTTGCCGAATTAAAAACAAAAATTGGTGACGATAAAGTTATTCTTGGTTTATCAGGTGGTGTAGATAGTAGTGTGGCTGCGGTTTTGCTGCACAAAGCTATTGGTAAAAACTTGCATTGCATTTTTGTAGATAATGGCTTGCTTCGTAAAAATGAGTTTGAAACCGTGTTAGAATCATACAAACACATGGGTTTAAATGTAAAAGGCGTTAATTCTTCGCAACGTTTTTATGATGAACTAAAAGGTATTTCTGATCCCGAGAAAAAGCGTAAAGCTATAGGCAAAGTTTTTATAGATGTGTTTGATGATGAATCTAAATTAATAACTAATGCCAAATGGCTGGCACAAGGCACTATTTATCCCGATGTTATTGAAAGCGTTTCTGTAAAAGGCCCTTCGGCAACTATTAAATCTCATCATAACGTAGGTGGTTTGCCAGATTATATGAAACTACAAGTGGTTGAACCATTGCGTAGTTTATTTAAAGATGAAGTTCGCCGCGTGGGCAGAGCCTTAAACATCGATGATGATCTTCTTAATCGCCACCCTTTTCCTGGCCCGGGCTTGGCTATTCGTATTTTAGGCGATATTACCGAACAAAAGGTAAAAATTCTGCAACAGGTTGATGCAATTTTTATTGATGGATTAAAATCAAGTGGCTTGTATAATCAGGTTTGGCAGGCAGGGGCCATTTATTTACCCATACAATCGGTTGGTGTTATGGGCGATGAACGTACCTATGAAAACGTAGTTGCGCTTCGTGCCGTTTCTTCAACCGATGGAATGACAGCCGATTGGTGTCATTTACCTTACGAGTTTTTAGCAAAAATTTCTAACGAAATCATAAATAAAGTAAAAGGCGTTAACAGAGTAGTTTATGATATAAGCTCTAAACCGCCTGCTACCATTGAGTGGGAGTAGTATCTAAAAATTAAAAGGAAATATATTTCTTGGAAATGAATTACGCGCCTTTTAAAAAGCATATCAATATTGATGTTTTAATTTATTTAGTATTACTACTATTGGTAATACTATTTAGGTTTTTAGTATTAGTTAGGTTTGGTTTTAAATATACCGATAGCGACCAAACCATAATGTGGCTGGGCTTGAAGGATTATGCCAGTGGCGTTTTTCACGAACCTCGTTTTTACGGACAAGCATACAGCTCAATGATAGAAGCTTTAGTGGCGGTTCCTTTATATAAATTGGGCTTGCCTGCTAATAAATGCCTTCCTTTAATCAACAGCCTTTTTGCCTTAGCGCCTTTTGTGCTTATTTCTTTTTTTACATTATTAAAAAAGTCTCCAAAAATGGCTTTGGTAATAACTTCTATTCCATTATTATTGCCTGTTGAGTATTCGCTCTTAACCACTATACCACGAGGATTTGTGGCTGGGATATTTGTAGCCAGTTTGGGATGTTTATCCATATTTTACCCAAAATCTAAATGGGGATTTTTTCTTTTAAGTTTTACCGGAGTGATTGGGTTCTCACTCAATTTTAATGCTGTTTTGCTTTTCTTGCCCTGTCTTATTTATTTGTTTTTAGAAAATGTAAAGAATAAAACATTTTATCTGTACACCATACTTGGCTTTGCACTCGGCTTTGGCATTCACTTTTTAGTAAATTACTTTTATGTGCTACATCCGTTTAATGATGTACATAAAATAGTGCTGCATTTTTCGTTTAGCAATATATGGATTGGTATAAAAAAAATAGATCCTTTCTTAAATACAATGTCGCCTGTTTTTTGGAAGACCGGATTTTTAGTGTTGTTTGCATTTGCAATTATTGGTATTTTTCTTTTTAGGAAAAAAGAACATAGTAAAGCAATTTCAGTAATTAGTATTCCTGTTTTTGTAATTCTTACGCTTGGCATTAATAAAGTACATGATGGCACGCTAAGTATTTTTTATTCGTATGCCCGTATGTATTTGGCAATACCGGTTTTGTTAGCAGTTTCTTTATCGTTTTTAAAAGCAAACAATAGCAAGTTGTTTTATATCTATTTACTATTACCTTTTGTTTATTTAACCTATCAGGTTAGTCAACTTAATTCAGTTATTGAAGAAAGTCTGCGACCTTCAAATGATGATAAAGTAGCAGTTGCAACAGTAGATAAGTTTACAAGCGAGTGCAATCATCTTCAGGATATTTGTAACACATATAAAATTGATTTGGTAATAATTGTAAATCATCCGTATTGCGATTTTTATGATTATGGATGTACAGCTACTATGCCTAATTTTCCAAAAACTATAAGGCCTTCTTACGAAAGAAGAACATGGCGTTTTATTGAAGATGAAAATACGGTTTACAAAAATATTTTGTTTGTTGATATTGGAAGAAATGCATCTTCTAATCAGGGTGCTCTAGAAATGCTTCCTAACGAAACGGGTTTATTTGTACTTAAAAATAACACTAAACGCACTATTGATTTGTTTAACCAGCTTCCCGTTCCTTATAGGCAATATAAATAAAAGCTAAAAAAGTGCATTTCTGTTAATAAATCTCTATTAAAAACCGCTGTATTAGCGTAAATTTGCACAAATTTTAAAATTAAGTCATGGCTCTAAAATGTGGTATTGTTGGTTTGCCAAACGTAGGTAAATCAACACTTTTTAATTGTTTAAGCAACGCCAAAGCGCAAGCGGCTAACTTTCCGTTTTGTACTATCGACCCAAATGTGGGTACTATAACCGTACCCGATGAGCGTTTAAATAAACTGGCATCCATGGTAAATCCTCAAAATATTGTGCCTACTACTGTTGAGATTGTTGATATTGCCGGCCTTGTAAAAGGTGCCAGCAAAGGTGAAGGTTTAGGAAATAAATTTTTAGGAAACATACGTGAGTGTAATGCCATTCTGCATGTGCTTCGTTGTTTTGACGATGATAACGTGATACATGTTGATGGAAAAATAAACCCTGTTCACGATAAAGAAATTATTGATACTGAACTTCAGTTAAAAGATTTAGAAAGCGTTGAAACTAAAATGAAAAAGTTTGAACGTCAGGCTAAAAATGCTTCTGATAAGGAAGCTGTAAAAACATTTGCCGCACTTTCTAAAGTGAAAGCTACGCTTGAAAGCGGACAATCGGCACGTGCTGCACAATTAGAAGAAAGTGAATTAGAATATATTGCCGATTTACATTTACTAACCATTAAACCGGTTATGTACGTTTGCAATGTAGATGAAGCATCTGCAAAAACTGGTAACAAATATGTGGAAGCGGTTCGTGAAGCTATTAAAAGTGAAAATGCTGAATTGCTTATCATTACCGCTCAAATGGAAAGTGAAATTTCTGCCTTAGAAACCTACGAAGAAAAACAGATGTTTTTAGCTGAAATGGGATTGGAAGAGCCCGGCGTGAACAAATTAATTAAATCGGCCTACAAATTATTAAACCTGCAAACATACTTTACCGTTGGTGTAAAAGAAGTGCGTGCATGGACAATTGATAAAGGTTACAAAGCACCACAAGCTGCAGGCGTTATACATACCGATTTTGAAAAAGGATTTATTAAAGCTGAGGTAATGGCATACAACGATTTTACAACCCTTGGTTCTGAAGTTGCCTGCAAAGAAGTTGGTAAACTTCGTATAGAAGGTAAAGAATATGTAGTTGCTGACGGAGATATTATGAATTTTAGATTCAATGTTTAATAAAAATTAAAAATTTATAAGTCAAAATTTAAAAGGTTGGACGCTGTATTAATCTTATAACTTTTAAATTATAACTTTTAACTTAATGATATGGCTAAGGAAGTAGGTAGTTACAACGAAGACAGTATAAAATCGCTCGATTGGAAAGAGCACATTCGCATGCGCCCCGGCATGTACATTGGTAAACTAGGCGATGGCTCTGCGTTTGACGATGGTATTTATGTGCTCATAAAAGAGGTTATGGATAATTCCATCGACGAATTTATGATGGGTGCCGGCAAACGAATTAACGTTCAAGTTAAAGAAGGTGTTGTTTCTATTCGTGATTATGGCCGTGGTATTCCTTTGGGAAAAGTTATTGATGTAGTTTCTAAAATAAATACCGGTGGTAAGTATGATAGCGATGCATTTAAAAAATCTATCGGTTTAAATGGTGTTGGTACCAAGGCGGTTAACGCTTTGTCGAGTATGTTTATTGTTACATCATACAGAGATGGACAAAGTAAAACAGCCGAATTTAGTGGTGGAAATTTAATTAAAGAATCAAAACTTGAAAAAACTACCGAGGCAAACGGAACAGCTGTAGAGTTTCGTCCTGATGATAACATCTTTAAAAAATATCATTTCGTACACGAGTATATTGATCGTATGTTATGGAACTATGCGTTCTTAAACACAGGTTTAACGCTTCATTTTAACGGCAATCAATACAAATCCGATAATGGCTTAAAAGATCTATTAGAAAAAAACATTACAGGTGAAATTCTTTATCCTATTATTCATTTAAAAGGAGAAGATATTGAATTAGCTATCACACATAGCAACGAACATTACTCAGAAGAATATTATAGTTACGTTAATGGACAATACACAACGCAAGGCGGAACACATCAAGGGGCATTTAGAGAAGCGGTTGTAAAAACAATTCGTGAGTTCTTTAAAAAAGATTTTGATCCAACCGATGTACGTAAATCTATCATTGCAGCAGTTGCTGTAAAAGTGCAAGAGCCTGTATTTGAATCGCAGACAAAAACAAAATTAGGCTCGCAAGATATTGCGCCTGGTGGACAATCGATGCGTTCTTTTGTCGGAGATTTTATTAAACAGCATTTAGATAACTATCTTCATAAAAACCCAGAAACAGCACGTGCTATCGAAGCTAAAATTGTTGCCAACGAAAGAGAACGCAAAGAGCTTTCTGGCATTCAAAAATTAGCAAGAGAGCGTGCAAAAAAATCATCGCTTCACAACAAAAAATTACGCGATTGCCGTACGCATTTAGATGATAATAAAGATGCTCGTCGCTTAGAAACTACCATTTTTATTTGCGAGGGAGATTCTGCAAGTGGGTCTATTACAAAAACTCGTGACGTTAATACGCAAGCGGTGTTCAGTCTAAAAGGTAAACCATTAAATTGTTTTGGTTTAGGCAAAAAAGTTGTTTACGAAAATGAAGAATTTAATCTTCTACAAGCTGCTTTAAACATTGAAGATGGCTTGGATGAATTGCGCTACAACAACGTAGTTATTGCGACAGATGCCGATGTGGATGGTATGCACATACGTTTGTTATTGCTTACTTTCTTTTTGCAATTTTTTCCTGATCTTGTAAAAAACAACCACGTATTTATTTTGCAAACACCTTTGTTCCGTGTGCGTAATAAAAAAGAAACTGCTTATTGTTATAGCGATGAAGAACGCAAAGCAGCTGTTGCTAAATTGGGGCCTAAGCCAGAGATCACACGTTTTAAAGGTTTGGGTGAAATTTCTCCGGACGAGTTTAAACACTTTATTGGTAAAGATATTCGTTTAGAGCCTGTGTTGATTGACCAACAAGCATCTATACAAACTATGCTAAGTTATTACATGGGTAAAAACACACAAGACCGTCAAGAATTTATTATTGATAACCTGCGTGTAGAAAAAGATACCGAAGCTGAATTGGTTGGGTAATTTATTAGCGTTAGGGATTGCAGCGAAAATCCTTTTTATGTAATCATAAAAAGATTGAAGCGTAAAGCCCGACGGCAGTAACCTGCCGGAACGTCCAATAATTAATTAAATAGTCTGTTAATTGTTCTGCTTTCTGTTAGTTTATTAATTGCTACCTTTGCAACCTATTAATTTGAAAATTAACAAATGCAATGCCCGTGTTGCCATAAAGTTTCAAGGAACTATAACAAGGGCATACTATATGACCATTAAAAAATAAGATTTACATATGAAACTTTTACAACTTTTTTTAAGTCTAACTATATTAGTAACTCTGCACGAATTTGGCCATTTCTTTTTTGCTAAAAGATTCAAATGTCGCGTAGATAAATTTTATTTATTTTTTGATTTCTTGTTTCCGTTTGCAGGCGTATTAAACTTCCCACTTTTTAAAAAGAAAATTGGCGATACTGAATATGGTATTGGTTGGTTTCCATTTGGTGGTTACGTAAGTATTGCAGGTATGGTTGATGAGCAAATGGACAAAAGTCTTACCGAAAGAGCACCTGAGCCTTGGGAAATGCGTGCAAAACCAGCTTGGCAACGTTTGTTAATTATGATGGGTGGAATTTTAGTAAACCTAATTTTAGGAATTTTTATTTATTGGATGGTGCTGTTCTTTTGGGGCAAAGAAACGTTGCCGGTGAAAAATCTTCCTTACGGCATCTCTTGCGATTCATTGGCTTTGCAAATGGGTTTTAAAAATGGAGACAAAGTTATTAGTGTAGATGGCAAGCCTGTTACTTCATTAAACCGTGTTACGCTTGAAA
The DNA here is from genome assembly GCA_903923915.1 of uncultured Bacteroidota bacterium. Taxonomy (GTDB): domain Bacteria; phylum Bacteroidota; class Bacteroidia; order B-17B0; family Aurantibacillaceae; genus PALSA-968. The sequence goes on along the minus strand of CAIXZI010000096.1, from coordinate 361 downwards.
TGATTATGAATATTGCTAAAACTGTACAAGTAGAACGCAATGGAACTGTGGTAAATCTGCCTATTACCAGTGATCAAATTGGCTTGTTGCTAAAAAATTTAAAACACTCTGATTTTATTGGTATACGAATTCCGGCAGAGGTAGATTCTGTAATAAAAGGCTCTCCGGCAGAAAAAGCAGGTTTAAAACATGGCGATAGACTAATTGCTATTGATGGTACTTCAACCATATTTTTTGACGAATTTCAAAGAGAAATTAGAAAAGATGCAAATAAAGATGCCGAAATTACTTTATTAAGAAACAACGATACTATTCGTACAAAAGCAAGCGTTACTAAAGACGGAACCCTTGGTTTTTTTGC
>CAIXZI010000095.1 GCA_903923915.1 uncultured Bacteroidota bacterium | reverse complement strand
TATTCCTATTGTTTGTCCGGGTTGGGAAGACAGCACTACCGGCAATATTTTTGCCAGCTACGTTATTAAAAACGAATTAAAAGCAAGCACCGTAAAAAACGGTATTGAATATATGGTTTGGTTGGCAGATTGGTATCGTAAAAACTCAGGCGGCAAAGGCGTAGGCTTTTTCCAAATTGGTGGCGGTATTGCAGGCGATTTCCCTATTTGTGTTGTGCCTATGATGTACCAGGATTTAGAATGGTATGATGTTCCTTTTTGGTCTTATTTCTGTCAGATTTCTGACTCTACCACAAGTTATGGTTCTTATTCAGGTGCCGTGCCTAACGAAAAAATTACATGGGGCAAATTAGATATTAATACGCCTAAATTTATTGTAGAAAGTGATGCAACAATTGTTGCGCCGCTTATGTTTGCTTGGATTTTAGGTTGGTAAATAGCTTTTTCTTAAATTAGCGATAGTTATTCATGAAAAAAAATTGTTTCATAGCTATTGTATTTTTTATTGTACTTGGTTGCAAGAAAAGTTCATCAACTTCAACCAAAACTACTGCCACAACTTTAACTAGTCTTAGCGTAGATGGCATTGCCGTTAACAATCCAACACATTCGTCTTTTATGAATGGAGGTAATTATGGTGTTATAGCTTATGGCACCAACGGAAATCCTGAAATACAAATAACCTTTTATGGGTCAACAGCCCCGTCTTACGGCACTTACATCATAACTTCGGGCACGGTTTCTTACGGAAAATGTTTATTTACTTTATCAGATACAGGTTATACTTCATCTGCCATATCAGGCTCTATAAGTGTGGTAACATCAGCAACAGCACCTAATAATATAGCTAGTTTTTCAAACATTTCGGTAAATGGCAATGGTGGGCATCATACCGTATCAGGTACTGTTACTTATTAGTTTATAAATTACACACAGCATCAATAACGCATTGGTAATTCTATACTAGTTTTTGTACATTTACTTTTAAAAGCATAAGAATGAAAATTAGATTTCTATCTCTATTTATTTTTTTTAATTTTTATTTATTAGCGCAAACGCCTACCGTTGGCGTTATTAGTCATAGTGCAGGAAGTAAAGACGATGGTTATGTTTTATTTGCACCCATGCAATCTGATACAACCTATCTTATTGACAAATGCGGCAATTTAATGCATAGATGGATAAGTAATTACAAACCAGGTTTGGCGGTTTATCTTTTAGAAGATGGCACTTTATTGCGTGCCGGTGATGTACTCGATTCAGCTATTTTTTCGGGAGGAAAAGGCGGTATTCTTGAGCGTACAGATTGGAACAGTAATGTTATTTGGAGTTATCTTATTGCTGATAGCACTAAATGCCAACATCACGATATGAAAATATTACCCAATGGTAATATACTAACTTTAGTGTGGGTTAAAAAAAGCAAGGCTCAATTAATTGCCTCGGGGGCTAACCCTTTGTTAATAGGGCAATCTGTTCTTAGTGAAGTAATTGTAGAACTTCAGCCGGTAGGTACAAATAGTGCTAATATTGTTTGGGAGTGGAATTTATGGGATCATTTTGTGCAAGATTACGATTCAACCAAACCTAATTATGGTAAAGTGGCACAAAGTCCGCAATTGTTTAATTTGAATTATAATTTGAGTACAAATCCTGATTGGATTCACTTAAATTCTATTGATTATAATCCTACACTAGATCAAATCATCATCAATTCGCGCAATATAAATGAGTTTTATGTATTAGATCATAGCACCACAACCGCACAGGCAGCGCAGCACACAGGTGGCGTATATGGCAAGGGAGGTGATTTTTTATACCGATGGGGAAATCCGGCTGCGTATAAAAATGGAACTAAAGCCAATCAAAAATTATTTGGCCAGCATAACGTGCAATGGATTACACACCCACAGTTTCATACCAATGATTTACTGTTGTTTAATGACGGAACCGGAAGAACATCATCTTTTATAACCGATTACTCTACCGTAGAGTTTTTAACGCCGCCTGTTATAAATGGCGTTTATAATCAAACACTGCCCTATTTACCAACAGCACAAAACTGGATTTATCATGATACACCTGCAACCAAATTTTATGCCTCTTATACTTCGGGTGCTCAATTATTAGACAATGGAAATGTTTTAATTTGCAATGGACCCGCCGGTTACTTTTTTGAAATTGATACCCTAAAAAATAAAGTTTGGGAATATGTTAACCCCGTTGCAACAACTATAATGGCACAGGGGAGCACCTCTAATCAAAATAATACATTTAGATGTAGTTTTTATGAAAATACGTATGCTGGCTTTACGGGTAAAAATTTAACGCCCGGTCTTCCAATAGAAATTAATCCTATCCATAATTTCTGTTCATTAAACAGCATACATAACATGGAAACAGAAAACCAATTCAATATATTTCCGAACCCTGCCTCCCATTTGATTACCATCCAAACCAATTGCACAAGCTATATATTTACCTTGTATGATGCATTTGGTAAAAAAATAGCAACTGCATCAAATACCAAACAATATAGTGTAGAAAATTTATCGGCCGGATTTTATACCATAACTATTTTAACACATGATGGATACTTATTTAACCATAAAATTATAGTTGTTAAATAACACATTATGTTTCTTAGAAAAAAATTCTCACTACAACTTATAGAACCTAAAATAATTAAGCTTCTTGTGGTTGATGGCATAGACCTTGAGCAAAAAGATGCCGAAGAAATGATTACAGAAGCACTTCAATTATCAAAAGGAAATGAATACACCATACTTTTTGATGCAACAAAATCAGGCACTATTAGTTTTGAAGCGCGAGAAGAATTTGCAAAGTCTAAAAAACGCATAGCTGTTGCCATTGTAACAACTTCGTTAGCAAACAAACTACTTGGAAATTTTTTTATTAATTTTCACAAACCAACTTCTTCATCGCGCATTTTTTCTGATGAAAAAACAGCTATTGATTGGTTAAAAATTCAAGCACAAAATAAATGAATAACCTTTTAGTTTTCTTTTTAGCTTGCTTGCCCACACTGGTTTTTTCGCAATTTACCGGACAAGCAAACTTTATTTGGCCTGATAGATTTACCAATTATAAAGAATTAGACGATTCGTTAAAAAACCAAGATGCTGTAATATTACAAGAATATTTAAAAATTACAGACGCTACAATGAAACGAAGAATAGTTATAAAAATTTTAAACAAAGAAAGCTTAAATCATTTTAAAAAAGTACAACTGCCCGAAAATTTTGATTTAACCAATGCGCCCAATTTCAATAGAATAGGCAGGTTTAAAGACCGCATTAACCCTTTTATTTATAGTTATGAAATAAATTATTTTGCTGCTCGCATCATTAAACCCAATAAAAAAATAGTTGATTTATCAAACAACTATACTACTCAAAAAGTTTACTGGATAAAAAACAACGGCGAAAGAGTATATGATAATGTATATAATTTTAGTTTTGAAAATTTAGAAGTTGGCGATATACTTGAATACACCTATGAAACTGGCGTTAAATGGAATGGGGTACAAGATGTTATCTACCCAAATAGCTTATACCCAAAATTAATTTACGACCTTGATATTATTACAAGTTCTATTATTAGAGCTGATAGACAAGATACTTTACTAATATACAATAGCAATATAAACAAGCAAAACTATACTACTACTAAGCAAATTCAAAATGGATACAGAGCAGTTGGCAATAGCTATCATTTTGATTATCTGCCTGGCATTAGTTATCCACAACATAACTCAGCTGGTACTTTATTGCCAAATATCTCCATTAATCATGGGTTTTATACTCCCCAAGTAACTCGCCTTAATGGTTCCAGGCACTTTTATAATAACTACCGTGCACCTTCAACATATAACATGACTATTAATGCGCCTACACATTACTACAAATGGATGTTTTCATTAGATACCCTTTACTTTCCTAATTACGATAGCTATCATGCAAACATGAGTAAGTTTCTTGAAAAATTTACTGAAAATAAAACAGATTCGTTTGGTCTCATTTTTTTAAGTCAACTAACGGATACTTTAAATAATTTAAAATTTGTTTCAGCTGAAAGTATGAACTACTCAGGCGAAGCGCAATATGCCATACCTTCATCAGAGCATTTGGTAAAAGGCAGATTAGTGGAAGAATTTATTTTAAAAAATTACAGTGACTTATTAGCTAGAAAAAATATATTTTACTACAATGGGATTATTATTGATAAAAGATTAAGCTGTATTAACCCGCACTACAGAAATCATAGCAATATAGAGCAAACAATATTAGTTATTCCGGTAAAAAATTCTTTTAAATATTATGTGCCAAGGTATAAGGGTTTAAAATATTTTCCAGATGAATTGCCATTTTATTATGAAGGCACGGCTTGTGCTTTAATGCCTTGTTATAATTGTTTTGGAAACAATATACATAAGCAGTTAATTTTTATTACTACACCCAATAGTTTGTTTACT